>DASTIZ010000355.1:0-7499 GCA_035717045.1 Chitinophagaceae bacterium | reverse complement strand
CATACTCCCGCAGGTTCATCACATCCAAATGTTTTGGCGGAGTCTGAAGGTTGTATTGATAAACATAATTGATCTTGAAATCACCGGCTTTGCCACGTTTTGTGGTTACCAGGATAACGCCATTGCTGGCACGGGAACCGTAAATAGCAGTGGCCGATGGTCCCTGCAGTATTTGTATATCTTCAATATCTGAAGGATTCAACCCCGACAATGGATTGGAAGAACTCGACGAACCAAATGAAACATCTTCACTCACCTGGATCTGGACACCATCGATAACATAGAGTGGTTGCGTACGGCCTAATGAACTGATACCGCGGATGTTCACTGATATGCCACCACCGGGTTGTCCTGAATTTTGTGTAACGTAAACTCCCGCAGCTCGTCCCTGGATCGCTTGTTCAAGCGTTGTGTTTACTGTTTTATCAATATCCTTAGCGGATACGGTAGTTTGTGCACTGGTGAGGTTAGCTCTTGTTGATTTGCCATAACCTGTTACCACCACATCCGTCAGCGAAGTGGTTTGCTGAATCAACCGGACTGACACTGATGTCTGCCTGCCTACAACAATTTCCTGCCTATCATAGCCGATATAGGAAATAACTAGAACCGATCTTTCACTTGCTACCGTAATAGAAAAACTGCCATCTTCTTTCGCTGTCGTAGCGTTGGTTGTGTTTTTTTCCATTATCGTAGCTCCTGCTAATGGCTCACCTTTATCGTTTACCACTTTACCTGTAACGGTGATCGCCGGTACGGACTCTTTAATTGCCGTTTCGGGTGCAGGGGTTGCGATTACTTCTTTCTCCTTAACCACTACCATTTTATTGAAAATCGTATAGCTCAATGGCTGTTGGGCAAAACAAGCGTCAAGAGCTTGCTCAATCGATGCATTGCTAACAGTTACCGTAACCGGATTTGATTTTTTAAGAAGTGCCTTGGTGTAAACAAATGTGTAGCCCGACTGTTTCTTTATCTCCTTAAATACCTTGTCCAGTGGGGCGTTTACCTCATTAAGACTAACACTTTGCGAATAGCCCTTTGCGGTGACATTTATGCAAAAGGCAAGCATCAAAATAGCGGTCAGTTTCATAATCATAAAGATTTTGATCATCCCCCGTTTCACTAACCATAGGGGGATATAGCCAGCAGTTAATTGCATAATTTTGTTTTGATTTGGTTAACAATAAATATCAACGTTTACTCAACTTGGTTAGCCCGATCAGCGCCGTCTCGCGTGGGGCGAGACGGTTTTTTACCAGGTAACCATCAGTTTTTTTTAAACACTACGGTCTCATTTATGGCATCACAATTATTTTCTTACCCTCTATCTCAAATCTTACTTTCCCGGTCAACTCTAACGCTTTCAGCACATCCGATAATTTTATATTGCGATGCATCTCAGCAATGAACAAATCATCAATTCTTCCTCTGTAGTCAACATCCACATCATACCACCGGGATAATTGCCTCATGATAGTTTCGATTCCGGCATTGTCAAAACTGAACAGTCCGTTCTTCCAGGCAACCACTTCATCAACATCAACCTTGCTGACCACTTTAACTGTTCGCGCTTTCGTAAGTTGTGACTGTTGACCCGGACGAAGAGTATGACTTGTGTTGCCATCAATAAACTTTATCGAGCCTTCCAGTAGGGTTGTTCGTAAATCATCTTCATCACCATATGCATTAATATTAAAATGAGTTCCCAATACCCGGATCTCGGAACCATTCACTGCCACAACAAAAGGCTTATTTGGTTTTTTGGCTACTTCGAGATATGCCTCACCTTTGACTTCTACGCGTCTTTCTTTTTCTATAAATGCAGTAGGAAAACGAATAGACGAAGTAGCATTCAGCCAAACAAGGCTTCCATCCGGCAACTCCAATTGGTATTGTCCTCCTTTCGGGGTCGAAATCGTATTGTAAACTATTTGGCCTGTGATATTAACGGCGGGATCGTACAGTAACTTTCCGTCAAGCTTAATAACTTTTGAAGCACCTTGCTGAGCCAGGACGCCGTTTTGTGCCTGGTCAAGGAGAATAACGGATCCATCGGCAAGAGTTAATGTCGCCCTATTACCGCCGGGATCTACATCATTCTTAAACTTGTGATCACCGGGTTCTGTTTTAACAACCTGCCTGGTTCCATTCTTATTAACTAACAAGAAGGTAGCCACTACTAATATTCCGACGATAGAAGCTGCGATACCAATTGTTCTCAAAGAAATTACCTGGGATCTATGCTTTATTTCCCCCGGTTTTATTTTCCCATGTATAACTCTTAGAAGCTTTTCAGAAACTTCTTTTGGAATGGAGGTAGAATTTGCGGGATCGGGTTTGAGTTGTTGAGGCAGGATTTGTCTGAGCTCAGGATTGTCCGGATTTTCCAGGTGATCCAGGAGGCTTTGCATTTCTGTTGCAGACAATTCAGACTTCTCCAGCAGTTTTTTGAGTTGGCTCTTTTGTTCTTTCAACCGATCCGTTTATGATAAATACTTGGACAGCCGAAAAAAGAGGGGGTGCCGGGATACGTTTATTTTAACCGATCATAAGTTAAGTACACTAAGAATCTGGGATAATGCAGAAAAATAGACCAATATGCCAGCGTGTGAAGGATGTTGTCCGATATATTTCTTGATGCTTACGATCGCCTCCGACAAATATTCTTTGACTGTATACTTGGAGATATGGAGCTCTTCGGCAGCTTTCTCATAGGTTCTTTTTTGCACTTTGCATAGTTCGAAAACTTTTCTTTTTTGTGGTGAAAGCTGGTCCACTGCCTTTTCAATAGTCTCTAATCGGTCTTCTGTCATGTGTTCTTCAAAAACACCGGGCTCTTCAAGAATCGATTGAAGGATCTTTTCAGCCAGTGCCTGTCTTAATTTTCTCTTTAATTGATCGATAGTCTTATGTTGGCTCACTACAAATAACCAACCGGCAATATCCTGCTCCGGATCGATAGTATGACGTTTCTCCCATAGCGTTACAAATACATCCTGCACAATATCCTCAGCAATGATGGGATCTTTGATAAGCTTTAGTGCATTTGCGTAGATAGCACCATGATAATTCCAATAAAGGGCATTGAATGCGCTAATGTCACTTTTGCGCAAACTCAGGGCAAGTTCATGAGTTTCTCTATTTTTCAAAGCAAGCGATATAAGTAGTCAGAAATGCAGACGAATGTAATGATAAGATTTGAAAAATACACTGATCTAAAACTAAATTTAGACCACGCCTCCCGGCTTCGATTAATGTTTAAGCGTAAGAACAGGTACCCTTCTAATTCCCTACGCGTCAAGGTTCAAACGAATAAGTCATTTAATGATAAAGGGTAATACACCATATGAGTATTTTTGTGGAATAGATTTTTTTATGAAACCGACTATTACGATCGAATATTGCCCAAAGTGTCACTGGCTCCTTCGGGCCGCTTATATGGCGCAGGAATTTCTGACAACTTTTGAGAATGATATAAAGGCTGTAACGCTGCAACCCAGCGAAGTAAATGGTGATTTCCATATTACTATTGAGGGCAAAAAGATATTTGACCGGAGAGAGTATGGTGGTTTCCCCGAGATCAAAGAGTTGAAGCAATTGGTAAGGGACATAGCCGCACCGGGAAGAAACCTGGGTCATACGGATACACCTACGCATCACGCCTGAACAATGCGGGTTCCCGTTTCCAACAGCAATTACAGCCCGATCGTCTCTTTTTTAACCGGCACAAAATCTTCTTTTGGCGCATCGCAAACGCTACACGTATAATTGCCCGGTAATTGTTGAAAAGTCGTACCGGGATCGATACCATTTTCCGGATCGCCGATCTCTTCATCATACACCGTAAAGCAATTTTTGCATTGATAGGCCATCCCTGTGCTTGTCTCCTCCCCGTCCGATTCGTTTTTGCCTGGAAAGATAATTTCATCAGAACCTCTCTCGCCATGGTAATAATAATAAGAAAGGACGGCGCGTCTCAATTGTTCGGCTAACAGAAATTTGGGATTATCCCTGCTAAAAGCATAAGCTGTTCGCTCGTTCGGGTTAAAATCTTTTGCACATAAGATATCATACACATGAAATAATTCCAGCTTCCCGATCCTGATCAATGGTTTACGCCGGACAAGGATACTGCTGAAAACCTCACTTTTTCTTTTTGTTTTTATACCAATACATACTCCAAAGGTCCGCGTATCATCATCATTAAGATATTTTACAAGATGATGTTTCAGTTTTAGCGCATCGATGCTGTTGTCATCGACCTGGAAGTTGAGTTCATTCGCCGCATGCCGCACGTTGATCTGGAATTTATCAAGCAAATAATTCCAATCCTTTCTGTTTGTTTCTTCAATACCTTTTATGATTATCGTTTTCCACGGCGTAGAGCAAAGTTGCCCCATCCTGGTTTGCAGGCACAACTGGCAAAGCTCTTTCAAAAAACGGATGCTGAACAATTCATCTCTTCTGTAAATACCCAGCCAATATTTATCATTGTAGCGGTTAAGTCCCTCATAGTATGGGAGTTTAAATGGGGGTAAGCTCAACGGTCCGTCAGCGGGTTTCTTATTAAATTCGAATTTTTTCATTAATTCATACAACTCATCGCCGCTGGCTTCATTGTTATCGTAAAATTTTTGCGGTTGTTGCAGGATTGTCTCTTCAAGTTTTTTTGACATCGCCGCAACATCGTTTGTATTAACCACATCTTTCCATTCATAAATAATATTGGTTTTCGGAAATCGAATGAACAAATGCCAGAAATGCTGGGCTGTTGGGGAAGCTGCCCAATTAATATTACCAGTGAGTAATGGAGTGAAACTTTGATTACTGTCGCTGATATTTATTTTTAAACGAGGGTTGTAATCGATCAAGTCAAAAATATCCTTGTAGACCCCCTCGCTTAGCCAGGTGTTGGTGATAAAAACTTCTTCGGCAGGATAAGAACTGACAATGTTGGGATATTCTTCTTTATTGATCTCATAAACGATTCCCAACATATCTAATTCAGCGGTAAGATTGCCAACCTCTTCTATTGAGACGTCTATCAGCAACTGCTGTCGCAAACCAAACCTTACATACAGCAATCCCGATTTACCGGCAGCTAACAGAATATTGTAAAGCTCGCCGGGAGAAATGATGCCGCCTTTAAAGTTGATCTTAATTGTATTTGTATTTTTCATAATGGCTGTTTCACTCAAATTTCATGAATTGTTACGTTAACATTTGTTCAGGTAGGGCGGATTTTGTGAACATTTCCATCAATTCACCAAGCGGAACTACCTCATTGCTTTGGGAAAGTTGTATTTTCATGCTTAGCCCTGCATCGTTTTAGCAAAGCGAATCGTTGCAGGTTGGTCAGCCTTTTCCACTCTTTTATTGATAATTTCCAATTGAACTCATTCAATTTTTCGGTAAGCTTACCGGGTATGGAATGCAGATCGCTCCAAAAAGGTCTGGATCGATAACCGGTGAGATAACGATTGTAGTTACTTGATTCCCCGCTACTGTCACCGGGTAGGAAAGCCAGGTTCACTCTTTTTTCAGTACTGAATCTATTCCATTCCTGATACCTGCCTTGTCCATTTTAAACCCCACGATCATCGGGACACAGCAAATATTTCTTTCCATGAAATCTTCTTCAAATGAAAAATACCCGATCGCTTTATGGAATAAAAATTCCGATGATCCTTCAATAACAGACCTTTTGGTTTTCATGACCTATCAAGCGCTTACCTTCTGGGAAAATTCTATCAACTCTGTCCTGAGCGGTTTATGATCTAATTCTTTTTCAAGTATCTCTTTTACTTCAGGTCTGCAGCTGCCGCAACCCATGCCTGCACCCGTCAATTGACACAACTGCAAATGATCCCTGCATCCCTCCTTTATTTTATTAATAAGATTTCCTTCCCCAACATTATTACAACTGCACACTAATTTTCCAATAACCGGTTCAGGAGGTTTACCTGTACGCAGCAATTGTAATCGTTTTTCACTGAGCTCGATTTTGTTCTCGATCAGGTTGCGGTATTCAAGAAATTCATTTTTATCACCTATTAATATTGCGCCTATCAAACGATCATTATGAATGATACATTTTTTATAATAACGTTTTGCTTTATCGATAAATATCACTTCTTCATATGCCGGGTCATCGGGACTTTCCACTTCACCAAGAGAGCACAGGTCGGTACCATGTATTTTTAAAATATTCATTAGCAATGAACCGGTATAATATGTTGAGATATCCCCATTGAGGTAACGGGCTACAATTTCCGCCTGCTGCTCGGCAGCAGCCGTAATCCCATATAAAAACCCTTTAAACTCGGCTATTTCACCAATAGCAAAGTGATCGGTTTCACTGGTTTGCAAATACTCATCCACCACCACACCTCTTTTACATCCAATCCCTGCTGCTTTTGCAATTTCAATATTGGGAACGGTACCGATAGCAATCACGATAGCCTGTGCATCGATGGTCAAACCGCTTTTAAGCCTGATACCTGTTACTTCCCTGACTCCCAAAAACCTTTCTATCTCATCATTATAATAAATGTCAACCCCCTTCGATATCAATTCATCATGCAGCAACTGGCTGCCTAGCGGATCGAGTTGGCGGTCCATCAATCTTGAAATCCGCTGCACGATCGTTACTTCCACATTTACTTCTCGTAACGATGCCGCCAGCTCAATACCCAACAAACCCCCACCAACAATGATGACTCTTCCTTTAACCGCGTCAATGTGATTTTTGAAATTATCAGCATCGGCACGGGTGCGCATGGTGAATATGCCTTTGATAGCGGGCACATCCCGCAGCAAAGCTGCCCTGCTGCCTGTTGCTAAAAGCAATACATCATAACCATGTTCGTTGCCATTGCTATCCGTCACTGTCTTTCTAATCTTATCGATCTCTTCAATACTTATACCGCGATGCAGCTTAATGTTATATTTTCTTTCCTCTTCATCGCTCATTTTTACCAGGCTATTCCATGGTAAGGTCCCCGTTATATAATCAGGTAATAGTACACGATTATAAAAGGGAAAATTCTCTTTACTAAATACTTCTATTTCATCGGTGGTATTTAGCGACCGATACGTTTTTACAAAACCACAGGCTCCGGCACCGGCGCCGATGACAATGATTTTTTGTTTGGCCTTGATGTATAATCTTACCTGTACGGCGCTAAATTTAAAATCAGGCTCTTTGCTTTTTGGATCAATAAGATTATTGGTAAGGTTATTTACACGGTTCAGATCGCTTTGCAGGATTTTTCCCCAATGCATAGGCATGAATACCACACCTGGTTTTATTTCGGTGGAAAGTTTTGCCTTCACTCTCACATTACCTCTTGCATTGAATACTTCTACCACGTCGTTTTCTTTGATTTTTCTTTTTTCAGCATCTATCGGATGAATTTCAAGAAATGATTCCCCAATATGTTGTTTGAGTTTATTTACTTTTCCCGTCTTACTCATCGTATGCCATTGATCACGGA
>DASTIZ010000354.1:0-3849 GCA_035717045.1 Chitinophagaceae bacterium | reverse complement strand
AGTCAAATAATTCTGTCATATCGTTATCTGCCATGATAATGACGGTCTTTTTTGCCTTATCATAGGCAGGATAGTTCCAATTAAAGTTTGTTGTACCTGTATACGGAGGAAAGTATTTATATTCCCTGATCGGTTTCAGTCTGACATATACGACTGCAGAAATGACAACAATAATTATGAGTATTATTGCTATTCGTTTAAAGATCTTTTTCATTTTGCAACAGTTTTGTTTATAAATCAAAAGTATCTTATCCGCCGCCGGTGACTGTTACATGACTTTGGGAATAGTTTATAGAATCCTGGGATCAGATTTGATCCAGTGTTTTACGCTTTTCAATTCTTATCTGCTTAAAATGGGATGGTGTCAGACCTGTTACTTTTTTGAATTGAGTCGATAGATGCGCAACGCTGCTGTAGTCAAGGTTGAAGGCGATCTCAGATAAACTAAGCTGGCCGTAAACCAGTAGTTCCTTTGCCTTTTCTATGCGATGCATGATTAAGAAGTTCTCAATAGTTCGTCCCTCAGTGTCTGAAAATAGCTTACTTAACGACGTATATTCCTGGTGCAGCCGGGATGACAGATAAGTAGATAGTTTTATTCTTTTTTCTTTATCATCAATCTCGTTACGGGCTTTCTTAATGACAAGTTGTTTAATTTTTTCAATTGTCTCACCTATACGGCTATCGATCAACTCAAGTCCTATTTTTCCGAGTCTTTGTTTCAGGACTACTCGGGTATTCTCTTCTATGGTATCACAGAGATGAATTTCACCAACCAGCACTTCATGAAACGGTATGGACAAGGAATTCAAAATTTCCTTCACTGACAGTACACATCTGTCGCAGACCATGTTTTTTATTATGAGTGTATCCGGATTCTTCATGACTGTTAAGAATAAAGTATCTCAGTTCGCTTTCTTCTTGTTTAAGGCGTTCAAAAAAATATATTCATAGCTGATCATCCAGCTATTCTCCATGTTCCTGAAAATATCACTTTTCAACTGAAAACGGTATCCAACATTCAGCTTACTTGTACTTTTAAAAATCAATTGTATCGAGGTAGCAAGATCAAGAAAGTATTTTTCATATTTCCAGTCAAGATTTCTTCCGCCTAACAATTCTGCATAGACGTTGAGATTTGTCTGATCGTAATCTTTATACACCACAGGTAAGACAAGGTAACCAGCAGATAAAGAATAATTCAATGCCTGGAATGCATATTGCCGGGGTAATGTTTCCACTCCCCTTTTCCGATCGAATACTTCGGTCTCACTGATCGTAGCAGAAATAGCCAGCTTATTCCAAAGTTGTGTGGCGATTATACCCGCCTGCACACCACTATGATCACCCATTAAGTTCAATTCATTATGCTGAAGATGATTACGGCTATACGCTCCCAATACAAACGCGGCCATCCGGAAGTGCTTGTGCACATCGTCCCGGGAAAAAAACCTGTACTTCGCATATAACCTCGCTGATTCGAAATAAAGTGAATTCTCATACATGTCTGAAAAAGTGATGGCCCCATGAACCATCCACTGTTTGCTTAAACCAAACATGATCTCAGGAGTATATCGCTGCTCCAGCCCGCCACCCTGTGCATCTCTTCCCAACATTCCAGCCGCTTTAAGACTCATCGATTTTGCAGGCATGTTGGATGCAGGTTCGGTATAAGGATAAAGTTCCTGGGCGGTTGTGCTTACTGTAACCAGGAATAAGAGCGCAGTTAAAAAGGTTACTATTCTAAAACTATAAACCAAGCAGTTCCCTGATCTTTTTTTCAAGTTCATCTTTTTCAGGATTGATCGCCACCACATCGCCATTTTTATTTACAACAAATGAAGCAGGTAATGCATCTACCTGCCATTTGATCGCCGCCAAAGCATCCCAACCTCCCAAATCAATGCCCTGCAGCCACGTGATCTTATCTTTTGCAACGGCCTTTTTCCAATCCTTCAATTCATCATCAAGCGACACGCTCAAAATCTCTAGACCTTTGTCCCTATACTTGCTGTACATCTTTACCAGGTGTTTATTTGAAAAACGACAAGGCCCACACCAGCTCGCCCAAAAGTCGAGTATCAATACTTTTCCCTTCAGAGAGGAAAGCGTGATAGAATCACCTTTCAGACCGGCAACAGTAAAATCAAGCCGGATATCGGCGATATTGGGTACAGGACCCTGTGCCTTCAGGGTGAAAGCAGAGATCACCAAACCCACGCACATGACAAAGATTCGAAGGTTTTGCATTCAGTATTTTTTTAAAAGGCTTCTCCTTTTTTTAAGGAGAAGCCTGGGATCAGATAATAACGTGATAAACCCTTTCTTCAGTATGAATGCCCTCTTTGACGCAGCAATTTTCCGCTTTACCGGTTCTTATACAGTCCATCTTTGTGGCAGTACTGTACTTTTTATAATCCCTTGCTGATACAAAATCCTTGTCAACGATGGTAAAGGTCTGCGCACCATTCAGTACTTTGCCGCCGGCACCTACAAAATGAAAATTCTTCCCATCGATCCGGAGATGTTTGTCTTTCTCCACGTTAACATCATTGAAATTGCCAGTTACCTTAAGTGAAGCAACGGAAAATCCTGCGTCCTCAACAGCTTTTTTCAACGCATCGAAATCGGCATCGCTTTTTTCTTTAAACATTATTGCATACTCCTGGCTCTTGATATTCACCTTTACTTCCTGGACAAAGGGAACCTTTTCCAAAGCTACTTTGACTGCTTTTGAACACATAGAACACGTAAGTCCGCTTGCCTGCAATGAAGCATTTGTAAACTGTGCCTGTAATCCAATGCCTGCCAGGGCGAGCACCAGCGCTACTATTAACCTCTTCATACCCGATTAATTTTTTAAGATTAGTGTTTATACTGTTCTTGCTTGCAGCAGTCCTTCCCGTTATGACCTTCTTTTGTGCATTTACCTTCTTTACAGCAATCCATTTTTGCTACACCATCTTTCTTGCAACATTCTTTGTCTTTGCAGCAGTCCATGCCGACACAGCCTTCCTTTGTGCATTTTTCATTCTCACAACAGGCTTTTGCCTCATTTGACCCCTCCCTTTCATATTGACAACAGCCATGGAGCTTATTGTATGATTCATTGGTGGCTTTTGCCCCTGCATTGTCATACCCAGCTTCCGCAATGCTCTTTTGGATTTTTGCCAGATTAGATGAAGTAGACTGGTATTTAACCGTCATCACCTTGGTATCTACGTTCCAATCTGCATAAGTTGCGCCGGCAGATTTTGCGGCCTTTTCAATTTTTGTTTCGCACATGCCACAGTTTCCTGATACTTTAAAGGTTTCTGTTTTTGTTTTTTGTGCGAATGATACAGTTGCGATCGAGCAACAGATAAGTGCGACTGAAAATATTTTAAGCGTTTGCATGAAATATAATTTGAGTAAATAAATAAATTTTGTTCGACAATTGTCATGGTCAATAAAGAATGCTAATGATTAATGATATTCACCATTCACTATTGACCATTCACAACTCACCACCTCAAATTCTGAAAACGCAATTTTGCAGATAAGTATCCTGCTTGCTTAATGGAGGGGAGTGATTATTTGCGAAAAGTTGATGAGTTGAAATAGCGGTGGTCTCATTCCAAACTGGCAAAGGCCCAATGATAGCAACAGGAGACTCGAACTTAAAATTGACAGCCACTGTTTGCTGATCATCCTGGATCTTAAACATCTTCACCTCGTTATTACAGCAGCCGGTGTCGTCAGTATGCATCCCGCAATTGCCGCAGATATCGGCTTTTTTTTCTCCCAATTGCAGTGAATCAAACTCATCCATGCAATAATGATAACTCACAATAACGCCGGTACTAAAAG
>DASTIZ010000353.1:0-6850 GCA_035717045.1 Chitinophagaceae bacterium | reverse complement strand
AACAGGGAATTTAACTTTCATTTTTCGCTGAGTGATACTTCTGGTAGAAGAAAGGCGAAGGATTTTCTTGAGTACATAGTACCTGAGGGCGCTTATGTGGCGATCCGAAGTAATACCTATCCGTATGGCCCGAACACTTATGCGGCGGCTTGGGCAGCAGATACCACTTATTACGGACCAGGTAATTCGCTGTACCATTATCTGAAAAACCAGGGCTTTAACTCTATTGATGACTACGACACCACTACTGCTTTTGCAATTATTTATAAAAAGAATGGGTTATCTACTTATACTCCTTCAATAAAGTTCACGGAGAACATCTATGACCGGATTCTCATGAGTGTAACTTGTCCCACGCCAGACAGCCTTGGTTATACGATATCCCCTGCATTTGGCGCAGCCAAACAATGGAAGCAATTAATATGGAGAGGATCAAGTACTGAAGCAGGCCCGGCGGATGTACCAACTGTTGATATCATTGGAGTCGATAATGCGGGTGTTGAAACAACGGTGATGAGTAATCTTGATGTAAGTCAACAGGATGTTGACATATCATCGATCAACGCTGTGCAATATCCATATCTTAAATTGAGGCTGAGAAATCTTGATTCGATAAATCTCACCGCTTACCAGCTACGTTACTGGCGATTGACCTATGTACCAATACCTGAAGGTGCATTGGCTCCAAATGTATTGTTCCAGTTCAAGGATACTTTGGAAGCGGGGGAACCGCTTGATTTTAAAATAGCTTTTAAAAATATCAGTGATGGCAATTTTGACAGCTTAAAAGTGAAGATGATCGTGACAGACCGGAATAATGTGCAGCATATCATTTCACCGGTTTCCAGGTTCAGGCCATTGCCGGGCCATGATAGTTTACACGTCAGGAATTCTGCAACCACTGCAACACTTGCCGGATTGAACACATTCTATCTTGACGTGAATCCCGACAACGATCAGCCGGAGCAATTCCATTTCAATAATTTCATGTACAGGAATTTCTACGTGAAGTCAGACAACGTGAACCCGTTGCTTGATGTAACATTTGACGGGGTACACATTTTAAACAGGGACATTGTTTCATCAAAACCTCATATTCTTATCAAGCTAAAAGATGAAAGCAAGTGGTTGATACTTGATGATACGGCGACCACAAAGATCCTTGTCCGCTACCCGAATGGGGTTGTCCGTCCATTCTTCTTTAATACAAACGATACGCTGAAGTTTACAGCTGCGGGTTCTGCGCCGAATCCTGATAATACCGCTACCATAGACTTCCTGCCTTATTTCCCGCTTGATGGCGACTATGAATTGATCGTAACAGGGAAAGACCGGAGCGGTAATACTGCGGGAAATGTTGAATACAAGGTGGGTTTCCAGGTTATCAATAAGCCGATGATCTCGAACATGCTGAATTACCCGAATCCTTTCACTACATCAACAGCCTTTGTATTTACGATAACCGGTGCCGAAGTGCCCCAGAATATCAAGATCCAGATATTGACAATCACCGGTAAGATCGTAAGGGAAATCACCAAAGATGAATTGGGGCCATTGCATATTGGTAGAAATATTACAGAGTTCAAATGGGATGGTACCGATCAGTACGGCCAAAAGCTGGCGAACGGAATTTATTTGTACCGCGTAGTGACAAACCTCAATGGAAGGTCACTGGATAAGTACAAAGCCGAGGGTGATGATACCGATAAGTATTTTAACAAAGGGTATGGTAAAATGTACCTGATGCGGTAAGGCAGAATTTTAAAATGACGAAACTTCAATTACAAAGTCCTCCAGTTAACAGGAGGACTTTTTTCTTTCTTTCTTCGTAAGCAAAGCAATCTTCACTTCGATACTTTTGCAGTTATTGGAGCCTGGAATTTTAATTTTGGATTTTATCAAAAGTTATGAGTAAGATAGCAATCAATATAGCCACCGGAAGTATACAACAACAGGAAATGATCGTTGGGATCGACCTGGGAACAACAAACAGCCTTGTTGCCATTATTCATCCTGAAGACCGAAAACCTGTAGTGCTGAAAGAACATGATGGACATGCCCTGGTTCCCTCAATAATTCATTTTGATAAAGGAGGAGTTATAAGCGTTGGTGACGTGGCGAGGAACTACCTGGTCACTGAGCCCCAGAATACTATTTTTTCTGTAAAACGTTTGATGGGGAAGTCATATAACGATGTCAAAGAACGATCATCTTTTTTTACCTACAAGGTCATCGACGATAATACGGAGAGTCTGGTGAAGATACAAGTGGGAGATAGATTTTATTCACCTGTCGAACTTTCGTCTTTCATACTAGCAGAATTAAAGAAAAGAGCGGAACATATCTTAAAGACCCCCGTTACAAAAGCTGTGATCACGGTACCGGCTTATTTCAATGATGCCCAAAGACAGGCTACAAGAGATGCCGGCAAGCTGGCAGGGCTTGATGTGCTAAGAATAGTTAATGAGCCCACAGCAGCAAGTCTCGCTTACGGGTTAGGAATGAGAAATGATGAAACCAGGACGGTTGCTGTTTACGATCTGGGCGGCGGTACGTTTGATATTTCCATCTTACGCATCAGTAATGGTATTTTTGAAGTACTATCAACAAATGGCGACACGTACCTGGGTGGTGACGATTTTGATCACGCGATCGTAAAACACTGGATGGAACAGAAAGAGATCAGTGAAGACGAATTGGCAATTCATAAGAATCTTGCCCAGCAACTTCGGTTGAAAGCAGAAGAAGCGAAAAAGTACTTAAGTATGAATTCAAATTATGATGGCGAAGTGGCCGGGGAAAAGGTTTCTTTATCTAAGAAGGAATTTGAAGATCTTATTCAGTCATTAGTTGATAAAACTATTCAGCGTTGTCAGCATGCATTAACCGATGCTAAGATTTCAATAAAGGAGATTGATGAAGTAGTGATGGTGGGCGGATCAACAAGAGTTCCAATAGTAAAGGAATCGGTGAGTAAGTTTTTCAATCGCAAAGTCCATGACGAATTAAATCCTGATGAAGTTGTTGCTTTGGGTGCGGCGGTCCAGGCTGATATTCTTGCCGGCAATAATAAAGATTTTTTATTACTCGACATCACGCCCCTTTCCCTGGGGATTGAAACCATGGGAGGATTGATGGATGTATTGGTTCCGCGTAATTCAAAGATCCCATCAAAAGCCAGCCGGCAATACACGACCCAAAAAGATGGGCAAAGCGGCATGAGGATATCTGTTTACCAGGGTGAAAGGGATCTTGTAAAAGATAATCGTAGGCTTGCTGAGTTTAACCTGTCGGGCATTCCTGCAATGCCTGCCGGGCTGCCAAAAGTTGAAGTATCGTTCCTGATCAATGCCGACGGTATTTTGAATGTTACGGCAAAGGAATTAAGAAGCGGAGTTGAGCAAGGCATCGAGGTAAAACCGCAATATGGATTGACAGATGCAGAGGTGGAAAAAATGCTGCTGGAATCAATTCAACATGCGAGCGAGGACATGAAAATAAGGGCCCTTGTAGAGGCAAAAACAGAAGCGCAACAGTTGATCGATACAACCCAAAAGTTCCTGGACAAAAACGCCGGCTTTTTATTGGCGTCAGAAATCGAAGCAACTACTAAAGCGCTTAATGAATTGAGTATATCTCTTGATTCAGGCAATAAAGACCTGATCCAGAAAAAGTCAGAAACATTGAATGAGATTTCACGCCCTTATGCAGAAAGAATCATGGATATGGCGATAAGCAAAGCAATGAGTGGAAAAAGCATCAAAGATTCTATTTAGCTCTGAACCCGGGTTCGATGTGTTTACCTCTTGGAGTAAAATTATCGCAATTCAAATCTGTGCAAGGCACAGGCGTGACTCCAAATTCGGCATTAATCGGCGAATTGATCTTTATTCCATCACAGTCGGATGTTTTGTAACCGGAAGATGGAATTCCTAAAGGCGTTGTGAGTTGATCCGGGTGAAAAAAATTGATAAATCTATAAACGGTGTAGGAAAATGTGATTGCAGCGATTGCAATCAGAATAGATATCAGGATATTTTTTTGCCCCCGAATTTGTTTTTCTTTTAAAAGCAAGTAAAGAACCTCTACAATAAATCCGTGGATGAATCCAAATCCGAACCTTGGATCCGGCGCATTCAAAAACCAGAAAACAACTCCTCCAATCATCGTCACGAGGATAAGTAGCGCCACAGATCCTTCACTGATAATTTTTTTGATGAAGATTATTGAAGCAATCAGACAAGCAAAAAAAACCAGCACAATCACTTTATCAGCCGCTGACCTCTGTTCCCACCAACCCGGTAACCATTCCATAGCACCCATGTCATTCACGGTATCGACTTCTTCCTTTGCTACTACGCCCCGCTTTTTAGCATACGCCGTTATATAATTTTTTTCCTGCTCAGTACGATCTTTGCTGTATTTCCAATCTACATGAGCGATATCGATCGCAGTAGAAGGAAATATTACGTAACCAGATGTAATAATATTTCTTGCCATAAAAGCGGAAACGGCAAGCATGCCTATTATAACACAAAAAAGAAATGTTTTTAATTTTCTTCTGATTAGAAAATTCAGCAGGGCAACGAAGGCAATCGCAAGCATGGGGGCTACCGATAACTTTATGGTAACGGAGACTATGCTTAATAGTGCGACCACCAGCCAGTCATTTGCCTGAAGGCGAATTGCTCCTCTTGCCAAAAGCATGTAAATGATCGCTAACACGAAAATCGTCGCAATAAAATCCGGGCTGGCCGATGTGGCCGTTAGTCTCACCTGGGTATAACTCCAGAGGGACAATGACAACAAACCGATCCAGCACAGGCCATAGATTCTTTTTCCGGTATTAAAGAAATTATGATCAATCCTGTTTATGATAAAAAGCAAGAACCAGAAAATAACGGTTGAGTTGAGAAAAGTTATGCCTTGTTTACCTGTAAAACTAAAATCAAATAATGCACAATCAACGAACCAAAGACCCTGGTAGCCGAAACGTACGTGTAAATGAACCAGGCCGGGAACGGCTTTATACTTTTCAATCCATTGCATTGTTTGCGCATGGTATCCCAGGGTATCGGGATGAACAATCGTCCATGTACTCATCACCAGGATCAACAGAAGTAATGACATCAAAAGAACCGATGAAGAAGGATGCAACAATGAAAGCTCTTTTCTTAATGACGAAAAAAAATAGGGAACGTTTTTTACAAAAAATATGAGTGAGGCTGGTATGATAAACATAAATTGAATCCACCAGTCGCCAAGCGGCATGAACAATGACAATGTACTCGCGATAATAGTGATCACCGACAGGCCAATAAGGCAGACAATACTAAAATGGGGAAATAGGGAGGCCTCTTTCGTGGTTTTTCTAACCAGTTGCAGAAAAAGTATGCCCCAGGCCCAGCAAAGGAAGCTGATGTATAACCATGCCAATAGAGTTGCGAGCATTATTGTTTCTTACTACCTGTAACGATAATTGAGAGCCCGATCTTCTTCCTGAAGATTTTATCAATGATCCTGGCTAAGGGCACAATTTTATTGAATGCAGCCATTTCGCCCCGGTTTAGCACTTTCCGATTCAGGATCTTTCCAAACACCAGCCAACCGGCAATTCCTGCAAAGTTGAAATAAGAGCCGGATAAGATTCTGAAGTTATTTCTTTTCAACAGATCCCTTAATGATTCCAAAGCATATCTTCTGTAATGCCCTAATTGCCTGTCAAATGTGGAATATAGCCACGAAAAGGCGGGCGCCAGTAATATAAGGTGCCCGTCCTTTTTCAATAAATATTGACAATTTTTTACTGCCAGTTCGTCGTCCTTTATATGTTCGATTACGTTCAAAAGGAAAATGCTGTCAAACTTTTCTTTATACACCGAGTACTTATCTTCAAAATCCGGGTGAAGAAGATCAATACTTGTTATTGCTCTGACGTTTTTAAAACTTTGGAATTTTTTTTTCAATACTTCGCAATATTCCTCATTATAGTCCGAAAGGGTGATAAGGCGACCTTCCGCGATCACAAGTTTTGAGATGTTCCCGATACCACTTCCAATCTCCAATATCTCCCCTTTCAACTGGTGTTTGAATTGATCATACATCCACCTGTTAAGCCTGTCTGCCCTCGCGATCACTTCCAGCGTGTGTAATCCCACGGGATCTTTTGTTACCGGTATCGTGTCATTCATTTGCGCGAAAAGATATTGTATTTAAAAATGCACCAGATGGCATATAATCCATCCGTCCATTTTATTTTTTTACCATCATCATAAGTTCTACCATAATAAGCTATGCCAACTTCGTAGAATCTTATGTTTTTTATGCGGCTGACTTTAGCAGTGACTTCAGGTTCAAACCCAAAACGGTTTTCTTTAAGACGCACCTGTTTCAGTACGTCGGCCCTGAACATTTTATAACCTGTCTCCATGTCAGTAAGATTTAAACCTGTGAGCAGGTTGGAAAGAAATGTCAAAAACTTATTGCCAATGGTGTGAAAGAAGAACAAAACCCTGTGTGGGCCGGCACCTATAAACCTTGATCCGTAAACAACATCGGCATGACCGTCGTAGATCGGGTGTATCATCTTATTGTAATCACGTGGGTCATATTCAAAATCGGCATCCTGGACGATGATGATATCGCCATCCGAACCTGGTAGTGCCGCTTTTATTGCCGCCCCCTTACCTGAATTTTTTTGCTGATGGATTGAAATAACAGATGGATTTCTTTCACAAAACTGATTGATCACAATTGCTGAATTATCAGTTGAACCGTCATTCACTACAATAATCTGTTTTTCCAGCTGATAATCAAGTTTTGTCTGTAACACTTTCTCTAAAACTGCACT
>DASTIZ010000352.1:0-6545 GCA_035717045.1 Chitinophagaceae bacterium | reverse complement strand
CTTTTATGAAATAACCAAAATCAGTTTGAGGCCCCTAGGTAAGCACTATGCAGTTTGTTTAACAATAAGAACAATGTTTGGGTGATCTTTGGTGCTGCATCAACTTCAAGATAACTTGAACGTGCGCGCCACGTTTCATAACCGCCCAGCTTGTGTTGTGCGGGGGTGGGCAGATAACCGTTGTATCCATTTGCTAACTCAATGTTGAAGGTAGGCTTGAACGGGCTTTTTGCTTTCAACTCCAATCCGATCTCGGCGAAAACTTCATTAGGGATCGCTGTAATAGCGAGATCGCCTATCCGCAAAGCCTGGAGTAAAATCGGAATCTGATCCGGAAAATCTTTCATTAAAAGTGTTTCCCTCGCATATACCTCATCAATAGACATCATCACAGCACCTTTCGCGTTCGAAACAATATCCTGTGCACGCCTTATTTCCTTTTTATCTGGCTTGCGAACTCCCAGAGAAATCTCCTGTTGAAATGTTGCAAGGGATACCCAGTCATGGTATTTAATATTTAATATTGCCTTGTACGCTTCTGCAGCCACAATATTGGCGACCATTCGCATCTGCACATAGGGCGCCTCGGGCGCACTGCTTACTCCCGCAACGTTTATATTGTTGATATCTCCGCTGGTGCCATTAGTCATCATTCCAACGAAAGTTTTATCATGCTTTCCCGCATCCAGGAGTTCTCCAATGCGGCTGGCGAACATTCCGTAATAATCTGCAGAAATTTCATCGTCAGAGGTACCACCAACGTAATGCAATGAATAATTTGCAAGAACCGCTATGAACATGCTGTCGTGTGACTGTACAGAGATCACGGGAATCTCAGTATCCACGGGACCTGCGGGTTCCAGCAATGCAGGGTTAGCCTGGCCAGGATTCATCTTTACCTGGTCCTGCCCGCCAAAGGGATTAGTCATCTGTGTACCGGATTTCATTTTCCATCTTCTGTTAAACACCTGTGTCGGCTCATGCCCCACAGCCCAGCCTATTCGTGCAGGCATTCGGTTCTCGTAGGCACGAATGATTGCATCTGCAGCGCGGTCACTTAAGAAATCAACATAGGCGGGATCAGGATCGCTTTGGAAAAGCGAAGCAGCTGTTCCAGCAGAGTGAGTATGTGTTGCAGATATCAGCATATTTTGCGTCGGAATACCCGTTACTTCGTGAGCGCGCGCTTTTGCCCTATCAATCATTTCTCTTGATGCCGCGCACAGATCCATTACTACGATGGCGAGGCAGGATTGACCATCGTCTAATACAAGGCAGCGTGCATGTGTCTCATCATGGATGTTCTTAACACGCCTGTCCTGAAACAGTCCGTTGATAGAGGTACCAATTTTAGGTGTGATATTAGTTGTTGCAGCACCTGCTCGGAATACTTTTCGTGCTGCAGGTACCGGAGAATTATTTTGCCCAAGCAGCGTTGATGCCTCACAAATCAATAGAAATGAAAAACAGCATGCCAATGACCTCATCTTGCATTTTATTGTTGAATAAATATCCATCTGAGTTTAATTAATGATGATTAGTATATCTACTTCAAAGATGAAAATAATGTAATGTACCCTTTATCCCTTGGTATTTTATAGCTGGAAATGTGTCTTGTCGGGAACATTTTACCGGGATAGTTTTTAGAATGAATTCGCTTCCAGTTAATGGTAACTGTTGAGCCTTCAGCAAGAAGAACCGAATCTGGCTGATGATAACGATTTCTTTTACCAATTAATTTGTGTTGATTTGTTATTCTCCCGCTTTGTTGTATATAGTGCTTCAAGTTTCTCTATGACAATACCCTCTTCATTAAGCGTTCCATCCGGATGCATGGCGCTGGAAAGATCAAGACCCAGATGTTTGGCCAGAAATGGATAAACAGCAGCCCGTTTGTTATAATCATAACCATGCTGATCATACGGAAGGTGTGCATTTTCCACCATTGTATCCGGATTGGTTCCATTTCCCATTATTGAAGTGTAATCAATACCAGCCGATAGATCAAAAGTACTTCCACTATATTTAAATTTTCAACAACCATTTGCACAACGTTCTGCTTTCGGACAAACTAAAGCAAACGCACGGCTGACGGCACATGTAACCATTTCGTTTTAATAATAACTGGCACATTTAAAATAAAAACAGTTGATGGATTATGAAATTATCAACATGCATGATAGCAGCTTTCTATTTACTTCCTCGCCATAAAAATCTGCCAGCCCGGCATCACTACGGTGGTTAGAGGTCTTTCAATGTGCAAACCTGCCGCTTTTTGCCAGTCTTCTATTTCTGTTCTTGACCATGTACCAGATGAACTTGTGAGTGAAAAGTAAAGTCCGGAGGTTGCACTTATCACACCACCTTCACCCGGTTTTGAGGGCCGCAAAACTTCACCGATCGCATAAATGCCACCGGGCTTTAATGCAGCAGCGATCTTTTTGGTCAAGGCATAATTTTCTTCACTGGTAAAATGATGCACGACATTATTGATCATTATTACATCATATTTCTCTTTTCCCAAATCATCAGTAAGAGCATTACCCGCCACGTAGTTCACACGGTTCGTAGTATCATATCTTTTAGCAATCGCACTTGCGGCTTCAATAGCTCCCGGCAATTCCATGATAGTACTTGACAGGCCGGGGTGTTTTTTACAAAGCTCGATTGAAAACAAGCCATGTGATCCACCGATATCAAGTATGCTGGTGGCATCTTTTGGTATTGGAATCTTTTTGGCGAGGTCTTTTGCTGCGTTCACAGAAAGATCTCTCATACCTTCCTGGTAAAGCTCCCACTCCCCTGGTGTAACTGAACCATGCAGATCCAATGGTTTGCCTGTACGAACATAGTCTTCTAACTTTCCCATCCAATCCCATTCCAGTAATTGGAAGCGTAGTTTTCCAATGAGATTCGATTCACTTTCTTTCAATAACCATTTATGATATTTTGGTCTTATTGAATAGCTGCCACCGCGCCAATTCAAATAACCAATACCCACCAGGCAATCGAGCAAATGTTTTGTTGCTTGCGGGTGTGTTTTACATGCCGTTGCTATCTCGTCAGCAGTCTTCGAATTTTTACCGATAGTCTCATAAATGCCAAGTTCCGCGGCCGCCATAATTGCACGGGCTGCATTAAAGGCAACTTGTGTGTCAATAAGCGGAGTAGGAGCAAGATTGGCTCTTAAAGCAACCCATTCCAATAAATTCTCTGGTTGGTTTTTTATTTTCATACAAGTCTAGTTTTAAACAGCAAATCAGGCGTCCCATTCGCTATAATTATTTACTCATTGAGTTTCAAAAACCTTGCAGCATTGTTATAGAAGATATCTTCTTTCTCTTTTTTCGTAAGAAAATCAAGACTGTCAAGGAACTTAACAGATTTTTCGATTGCATAAGGCCAAACCATTTGGTCAGAACCAAACATAACCCTGTTCAAATATCCGGCATGCTTGATGTTTTTGAGAAACTCCGTGATATACCGTTGTGTGTTTGGCTCTACCCATAGCAAAACGGCAATGTCAGTATAAAGCTGGGGGTAATAGGCCATGAGTCGGATGGCGTGTTCAGGCCAGTCTTCTCCGCCAGCATGCATCAGATAAATTCTAAGTTTAGGGTATTTTACCAACACATCTTCTATTAAATAGGGATCACCAAGAGCAAGCCGTGATTTTGGGGCCCAGGAATAGGTGCCTTCTGGATCTCCTCCACCCGTATGAACTGCTACGGGAATGTCATATTTTTCACAGATTCGAAGGTAGGGTTGCCAGATATCATCACTTAATGTAGTCCCAGCATAATACGGAGCCACTTCACCAAATATCTCAATCTTCTTTTCCCTGACTAATTGTTCAAACTTAATACTGTCCATCCCGTAATCATTCGGATTGAACATAAGAATGCCTTTGATGACCCGGTGATCTTTATCTGCTTGAGCCCATTGTTCTACGCTTTCAGGATTTCCGCTGACGACAGCTTTTACAATTTTAAATTTTTTGAATGCAGCAAAGCACTCCAACCGATGAATTTGAGCATTGGACGCTCCTTTAACTCCATAATAATCACTTGCTGGTTCGCGTTTACCAAAATCGGAGTCCGTGTACGAGTGAACGTGCATGTCAATAATTTTGGTTTGCCCTGCAGCAAAGAACGATTGAATAAGGATGATGAATACAAAAAAAATGTTTCTCTTCATGAGTATTATTCTATTTAATTATATCCAATTTGCATTGCAATTGCAATGGCTGCGCTCACTAACATGAGCAGGAACCGGTTTGTTAATAAATTTATCCAGTCATTATAATTATGAGGACGTTTTACAGCCCTTTCTTTATTCGAAAATCCTTAACGGCATCACTTTATCTTTTTATTTGTCTTTTAGGATTCAAGACGATGACGTACGGTGTCCTTCGTCATCCTTATCAGCGCTAATAAAAAAATATGTGATAAGAAAGGTCAATGAGACCCACCGGTGCTGGTACAGAATAATCAGGATACTGTCTTTTGAATAGCGCTATCGACTTAACTAAAGTAGAATCTTCAACTACAAGTGAATATGTTTCGGCTTTGGATAGCTTCCCGCAAGGGTTGATGGTGCATTTGTTACACCAATATTACTGATATTGTACCACATTCTTATTTTGATCTGGCCCTGGTATGTCGATGCAGCGATTAACGTTTTTAGGAAGTGGTGCAATCCCAATAGCGAATCCTGACGCTGCTGAACGACTTATTGACAAAGCATTTCGGAAACTGATCTGCGATTATTGCCAGATTTCCGTAAATTATTTCAGAAGAAATTTCAATCAGAAAATCACAATGAGCAATATTTATAAATTTCAGACGAGATGAATCATGTAGCAACAAAAAAATCAAAAACAGTTATCGTGGCAGGAGCCGGAATCGCAGGATTATGCTGCGCATATGAACTGATGAAAAAAGGACATGACGTAACCGTGCTTGAGGCCAGCGGCAGGCATGGGGGACATGTATATACAGTTAGGGATGGTTTATCGGATGGTTTGTATGCCGACGGCGGTGCGGAACATTTTATTAACCCCGGCTATGAAAGATACCGTGAATACACTAAGGAGTTTAACCTGACCGTGCTGCCTTATCCCAGGCGTAAAGACATGATGCACGTAATTGATAAAAAGATGTATTCTGATGAAATGCTTGGTGACCCTGCCGTACTTAAAAATCTAGGGCTCAATGAACGTGAAATTGCATACATACGCCAACATTCCTATTGGGATCTTTCCAATCTATTTATCAACCCTTACCTGGGCAAATTTAAAGACGAATACCAACCATTCGGTATAGGATATGATGAGCTGGACACCGTGCCGGTTTCAGAAATTTATAAAAAGGAAGGCGCATCTGCCGCGGCCCTCCGCCTGCTTGGGGGTGATGGCATGTCGGCATTGCTTAAGTTTTGGCAGGCAGCAATACTGAAATTCCGCGGCATGCCCAACTTCAACAGGAACTGTTTTCGCCTGAAAGGCGGCAACCAGGAATTGCCCGATGCCTTCGCTAAACGACTCGGGGCACGCGTTAAATTAAATTGCCCGATATCTTCAATTAAAAATGCGTCTGACCATGTAGCGGTGACGTATACAGAGCGTGGAAAGGAATACGAAATAAAAGCGGATTTCCTTGCAAGCTGCCTTCCGATACCTGCTTTCCGTAAAATTTCTGTTACACCGTCGCTTCCTCCCGAAAAACAATACGTAGTTGATAACCTCGCCTACGATTCATATTCTCATTTTATCTTTCAGGCGAGTAGCAAATTCTGGATAGCCGACGGATTCAAAAGCATTAATATGGAACTCGACCATCCCGAGATCTCATTGGTGTGGCAGGTGGCAGATGAGGTGGATACACACCGGATAATTTTGCTCGCAGATGGACCAGGCGGTGTTTCGCCACAACGTGCACTTGCCGCATTCCGGGAAGCATACCCGGGAAAGCACGACACCATCGAACAAGTGTTGGTGAAGGATTGGACCAGGGATCCATTTTCTCCAAACTGCGAGCGCATTAACTTTCCAATGGGCACGCTGAAGAAATTCTGGCCACATGTGATGACGCCTGTCGGACGCATCCATTTTGCAGGTGCTTATGCTGATAACCTGAATAAAGGCCAAGAAGCGGCGACACGTTCTGCAAACCGCGTGGCAATGGAAATAGATCAGGCTTGAAATTTATTCGTCTCGTGCCGCGCAATGACAAAAAACATGAAAAGAAAATTATCTTCATTTTTTGCGAAAAACCCGTCAAACGAAAAAAAATCTTTTTTCCGTGCTACTCCTACGCAGCTGCTGGCAATTATGGGCGCAGCAGAAAAGCCCAACCGTTGTGTTACGATTACTAACTAAGTGACAGAGAAACTGATGAAGATCCTTCGCTTCGCTCAGGATGACAGCTAACGCTGTCACTTTCCAATACAGAATATGAAAAGCCGCACTGAGTGCGAACTTCATGAAAGATAACGACAAAATAATGAACTAATTTAAAATTGGCTCCTGCGCAAGATTTTGCGAA
>DASTIZ010000351.1:0-10131 GCA_035717045.1 Chitinophagaceae bacterium | reverse complement strand
AATCGTCATGATGGCCACAGCGAGGAAAATAGTCTGCCTTTTCTGATCTTCTATGTAAAAGAGATCCCATTGTTTGTCGAGGAAATGATACTCAAATACATGTCCCCGGTCGATGGTATGCATGATATCTTCCATTTGCTTGAGCGTTTCACCTACATTCACAGGTGAAATTTTTGCGATATAATAGTCCAATACATCTACAGGATTTTTCTCGTATGCAATTATCAGTGGAGAGACAGTCTCATGCAAAGAGCGGAAATTAAAATCTTTTACTATGGCGATAATCCGCGCCGTAAACGGTTGGTCCAATTGTTCCATATCGCCTCCGTAACTATAAGTGGGAATAGAGACCAATTGCTCATCCGCACTGGCAATTCCTAAAAGTTTGGCAGCAGTTTCGTTAATGATAACGGCCGAAGAATCGGCTTTGCTTTGCTTACTGAAATTTCTTCCTTGTGCAAGCTTAATTTCGAAAGTGCTGAAAAAGTTCTCATCAGCGCAGATGAAGTACATTTCCTTATCACCGATCTTACTGCCCTGCTGTCTTACCGTGACTTTGGGTATCACCTTCCATTCACCGGGTACCCGCGAGCTGCCGCAAACACTGGTGACTCCGGGCAGTTTTGCATATTCGGTTTTAAATGTTTCTGCCGCACGGCGCACGGCTCCACTATTGATATCCATCACCACGAGTTGGTCCTTACTAAAGCCCATGTCCTTTGTGTTCACATATTGTAGTTGGAGGTAAACTACCATGGTAGCCACGATCATGATGATGGACAGTGTAAACTGGAAAACTACCAGCGAACGCCTGATAGACAGGCTGCCCTTTCCGAAGTTGATCTTATTCTTCAACAATGTAAACGGTTTAAAGCCTGACTGGATAAACGCCGGATATACTCCTGAACAAAGTGCAGCCAATAAAGCGATACAAACTATGCCTATCCATATGCGGTAATCGGTTGTAAAACCCAGGTGCAGACTCTTTCCGGAAAAATCATTGAACAGGGGAAGGACCAGTTTCACCAGGCCCAACGCGAGGATTAGTGCAATCAAAGTGATCAGCATCGCTTCTGAAAGAAATTGAAACATAATTGCTTTCCTGTCTGCCCCCGCTACCTTGCGAACGGCAATTTCTTTAGCGCGGTTAGAAAATCGGGCTGTAGTAAGATTTATATAATTGATACAGGCAATCAATAACACAAACAAGGCTACAATGGAAAAGACATAGATATACATGATATTGCCGCCTGCACGCACGCCTGTCCTTGCAGCGCTTGAATCAATATCGTTCGAATGAAAATGAATATCCTCTAATGGTTGTAACAAGATCTTGCTGGCTGCGGTAGTAGCCCTGGGGCGATTGGAGGCAAGCATTTGTTCCATCTGCCGCTCCAGTTTTTCTGTACTTGCATTTTTGTCGAGCAACGCATAAGTGAAAAAAGCATTCGATGTCCAATCGCCGGCAATAAAGTCTTTCCAACGCGGGAACACCAGGGTGTTTTCTCCCGTAGCCATATTAAATGCAATATGGGAGTTGGTGGGAAAATTTTCCAGCACACCTTTTATAGTATAAAAATTACTGTCACTACCGATACTTAATGTTTTTCCTACAGCGTTGGTAGTGCCATAATATTTGATGGCAGTCTCCTCGGTTATCACCAATGTGTTGGGTTCCTGGAATGCAGTTTTTCGATCGCCTTCGATCATTTTGAAATCGAACAATTCCAGAAAATTCGTGCTGACCACCCAATTCTCCTCCTGGAAACCTTTATCAGTAGGTTTAGCTTTTACAAGCGAGCGACCCCTGACGGTCATTCGCACTTTGTCAATTACTCCTGGCAATTTTAAGGCAGACTGCTCAGCCAACTGATAGGGGATGGCCGCCAATTTTGTTTGCCTACCCGTTTCCGAAGTCCGTTCTTCCACTACCCGGTAAATGCGATCAGCATTTCGATGAAACCGGTCAAAGGTGAGCTCATCAAAAATATAGAGCGCAATCACGAGAAAACAGGCGATGCCTATCATCAGGCCGAAAACATTGATGAGTGAGTAGGCGCGGCTTTTTAGCAGATTGCGAAGTGCGATTTTAAAATAGCTTTTTATCATGGGCTATACTTTATTCTGTTCTCAAACTTTTCACCGGGTTGGCAATAGCTGCCTTCACACCCTGGAGGCCGATCGTCATAAAAGCGATGACCACCGCCAATCCCCTTGCATCGCGAGGATCTTTATGAAATCGATCAAAGCTGAATTCATTTACAGAATATATCATTCCATTCGCAAAGATTTAACCGGGTTAGCTACCGCCGCTTTGATCGCCTGGAAACTTACCGTCAGTAAGGCAATAGCCAGCGCTGCAACAATAGCTCCTCCGAATATCCACCAGCTTATGTTTACCCTATAGGGAAAATCTTTTAACCAATCATTCATTGCCCACCACGCGATCGGAAATGCTACCAAGGATGCGATCACAACCAGCACAAGAAAATTCTTTGATAAAAGTCCAACAATATTGAATGCACTTGCACCCAATACCTTTCTTATACCCAATTCCTTTGTTCTTTGCTCTGCGCTGAATGCAGCCAGGCCAAATAATCCCATACAACCAACGGTGAGGGCCATGACAGTGAAGATCCAAAGCAGGTCACTCAATTTGCCTTCCGCCTTATACATGGCGCCATATGTTTCATCCATGAATTTGTAATCGATTGGGTAACCCGGGGCAAACTTGTTCCACACTTTAGTTATATATCCAAGCGTATTTTGTAAATCCCCGGTCTTCAATTTAACTGCAACAGCGAAAACCACCTGCGGATACACTTGTATTACAGAAGGTGTGATCTTTTCATGAAGGCTTTTATAATGAAAATCTTCCACCACACCGATCACTTTTCCTCTTTTTACCGGATCAGAGGTATCTGCGGGCACCCACTCATCCCACGTAATTTTTTGTCCGATCGCGTTTTCCGGTGTTCCGAATCCCCATTCCTTCACCGCCGTTTCATTGATTAGGAAACCTTCCTGCACATCCGTAGCCATCTCTTTGGAAAAATCACGACCTGCAATAACCCTTAATCCTAGCGTCTTTACATAATCATGATCGCCAATAAAAACATTTGCCGGTCGTTCTTTTTCGCCGTCCGGTCCAACAGTTTTCACTCCATCTCCTGCATAAAGATCGCCAGGCAACCCGTAGCCTGCCGTCATTGAAACAATATCCGGAGAACGCCGCAGTTCATCCTTAAAAGCGTCGAGCTTTGCTTCTACGTCTCCTCTTACCTGGAAATAAACCACCTGGTCTTTACTAAAACCAGGATCTTTATCGTTTAAGAATTTTGTTTGCCTGTAAACTATAGTTGTAGAAACGATCAGTAAAACTGACAATGTAAATTGAATAACGACCAAACCTTGTCGTAACCATGCGCCACCGCCGCTGCCGACCAGCTTCATGTTCTTCAGGACTTTTACCGGTTGAAACCCTGATAACACCAATGCAGGATACATCCCGGCAATCACACCGATCACAAGCCCCGCGCCCAAAATGATCAGGCCAAGGAGAGGGTTTGTAAAAGGGTTGAACTGAATTGATTTGGCAGTAAACTGATTCAGCATCGGGACGATAAAAAATGTTGCCATGATCGCGATCAGCATTGAAATGAGCGACAGGAAAATGGTCTCTCCAATAAATTGAATGATCAATTGTTTCTTTTCAGCGCCGATAACTTTTCTAACGCCGATCTCTTTGGCCCTCCTGAACGATCTTGCAGTAGCCAGGTTGATGAAATTAAAACAGGCGATCACCAAAACAAATAAGGCTATAATGGTTAATGCTTTTACATAAATTTCGTTGCCTCTTATTGCTTTATCATAAATAAAGTCTGCTGATTTAAGGTGAATATCTTTTAGAGGCTGGAAGAACGGAAGAAAAGTGAAACCGGCCTGTGTAAGCGTCGGGAAAATCTCCTTCTTCATATGGGCCTGGAACTTATCCTGTAGCAGCTGCACGTTTGCGCCGGGCCTTAATTTTACATACGTATAGAACTGATGCCATGTCCATCTTTCCATTCTTTCTCTTGGGATACCCGCCGAGGGTAATGACATGAGGTAATTAAAATCCAGATGAAAATGGTCAGGCAATTTTGCCAATACACCTTTCACAGCAAACGTGTCCTTATTAATGTAAATGGTTTTATTAAGCGGATCCTCCGTGTTAAAATATCTTTTGGCAAGATCCTCTGTAAGCACAACTGTTCCTGGCTCTGTAAGTGCCGTCACCGGGTCCCCACTTGTAAACCTTAACGGGAAAATGCTGAAGAACGACGATTCAACGAAGAGACCTTTGTCTTCATAATTCCTGTTCTCACCAACCTCCATCAAAAATTTATCGATGGACATCAGGATGCGGAGTGTAGTGTCAACTTCAGCATATGTTTGTTTCAGAAAACCTGCATACGCCGGCGCCACCGGTGCGCCATAAGTTATTACATCGTTATT
Source organism: Chitinophagaceae bacterium (assembly GCA_035717045.1). Taxonomy (GTDB): domain Bacteria; phylum Bacteroidota; class Bacteroidia; order Chitinophagales; family Chitinophagaceae; genus VBAS01. The sequence continues at coordinate 5,634 of DASTIZ010000351.1, read as the reverse complement.
CTTGCGCTGCTCATAAATGCGATAGATATTTTCCCCACCCGGTATGTTTTTATCAAATTGCCACTCATCCCAGACAAATAAACCGATCACCATACAACCCATGATCCCGATTGTAAGGCTTGAGATATTAATAATTGTAAAACCTTTATAACGGAGTAAGTTCCTTATAGCGGTTTTCAAATAGTTTTTAAACATAACAATTATTAATTAATAATTATTGATTATTCAGTCCTTAATGATTTCACCGGATTTGCGGAAGCAGCCTTTATTGACTGAAAACTGATTGTGAACAACGCAATACCACCAGCGATCAATGCTGTGATCACAAACACGGTCCAGCTGATATTTGTCCGGTAAGCAAAATCCTGCAACCACTTATTCATCACGAGCCATGTAACGGGGGATGCAATCACAATGGCTATGAATACAAGCTTTAAAAAATCTTTTGATAATAAGCCAACAACATTCCCAACACTGGCGCCTAATACTTTTCTTACCCCGATCTCCTTTGTGCGTTGCTCAGCGCTGAACGTAGCAAGACCAAACAAACCAAGACAGGAAATTAAAATGGCGATTACCGTGAAATTCCTGACAATTGCTGCAAGCCGCTGGTCAGCCGCATAATTTTTTTGAAAGTCGTCATCAAGAAAATTATATTCGAAAGGCTCGTTAGGATTTAACCGGCGCCAAATGCCTCCTATTGAAGCAAGCAAGTGCTCCAGGTTATCGGTTTTTGCGTGAGCGATCATGTAATTATAACTTGGCTGGTTGTTCAGTTGGAAACCGTAAGGTTCAATCTGCGAATGCAGGTCCTGAAAGTGAAAATCTTTTACCACCCCAATGATTTCCCAGCGATAGGTTTCCCCTTGCCAATCGATTGCAACCTTTTTTCCTATGGCATCCTTTTCATCCCTGAACCCGAGCTTTTTTATTGCTTCCTGGTTTAATACCATCCTGAAGTTTGTATCAGCAGGAAAATCTCTTGAATACAATCTTCCTGCGGCTGGTTTGATTCCAAGTGTCTGTAAAAAGCTTTCATCGACCCAATTCATGAATACCCTTTTTGAATTATGCATATTATCGCCCTCTTTATATAAAGGCATGTCGCTGGGGTTCATAATACCGGGATAATACAAGGAAGCGCCTACGTTTGTTATCTGCGGATTTTTTTGAAGCTCGCCTTTTAATGAAGCATAAATGTTCTTACTTGGCCCGCTCCGCAGTGGGATGATGATCTGCTGTTCTTTCTCAAACCCAAGATCCTTCGATTGCATGTATTTCATTTGGTTGTTGATGGTAACTGAAGCCACAATCAATCCAACCGAAATAACAAATTGAAAAACCACGAGTGCCTTGCGCAGTGAAACGGCAGCTAAAGAATTCGTGATCCTTCCTTTTAGAACTTTTATTGGCTTAAACGAAGAAAGATAAAAAGCCGGATAGCTTCCGGCAATTAACCCTGTAATAACCGCCAGGATAAAAAAACCTGCTACCAAAACTCCATGCTGCTCAAACGAAAAAACTATTTCCTTTTGCGCCAGTTTGGAGAAAAAAGGAAGCAAGATCTTTCCAAACACCAATGCGAACAAAAAAGCGATCAAAGACATCAGGATCGATTCACCAATGAATTGCCTGATCAAAGAATTTTTCTCCGCCCCTAACACTTTGCGCACACCCACTTCGGCAGAACGCTTTGATGACCTCGCCGTAGACAGATTCATGAAATTAATACACGCGATCAACAACGTAAACACGGCAATGGATGCGATGATATACAAATAAGTAACGCTGCCACCCGGAGTTACGTTACTACTGGTATTTGAATACAGGTGAACGTCTTTCACCCGTGTAAGAAATTGTTTTTTGTAAAAACCCATCGCCTTAAGATCCTGGCCGGCATATTGATCAATAAATGCCGGGAACTTTGCTTCCAATTGTTTTGCATCCGCTCCTTTCTTCAATAAAAAATAAGTATAGAACATGTTGTTCGATGCAAGACTGGTTGCTTCCCGGGCGGATTGAGCAATACCGCCACCGTTGATCGACATGAAAAACCTTGCATCGATATGAGTTGGAAACTTCGGATCAGCAAATACGCCGGTTACATTGAAATCAAAATCCCCATTGGTATTGCTGCTCACACGAACAATTTTGTTCAGGGCAGACTCCCTTCCAAATATTTTCCTGGCGATTTCTTCTGATAACACCAATGAATTAGGCGCCATTAGCGCCGTCGCAGGATTCCCTTCCAGGAAATCATAGGTAAGCACCTGGAAGAATGTGGAGTCAGCAAGATAACCATGCGCCTCGTTGAAGGATCTGACTGCACCCGTCTTATCTGTGTATTGCAAAAGCGTCTTGTCTTCTGAAAAGGTTCTCAATAATCTTGCTGTTTTTTCAATCTCAGGGAAAACCATTTGCATAGTTCTGGCCATTGGAGCAGGTGTATTGGCTGTTCTATCCTCTTTTCCTTCCTTTACAAACGTGGTCCCCAACTGGTAAACACGATCCCCATTTTTGTGGTATTTATCATAACTCAATTCATAAAACAAATACATAGATACAAGCATGCAGCACGTGAGACCTATCGACAACCCAAATATGTTGATAAATGAAAAGACCTTGCTTTTCATCATATTTCTCCACGCTATTTTCAGATATGTCTTTATCATAATGTTTGCTTTAATAATTATTAATGAATAATTATTAATTGTTGTCCGAAGGACTCCTTCGGAGTCTACTCAGTACGCAAGGATTTCACAGGTTTGGATATCGCTGCCTTCATTGTGTTCATACTTACAACCAAAAGTGTCAGCAGAAGGATCATCAGACCGACTGCAATAAATAACCAGATACTGATGTTTATACGATAAGGATATTTTTCCAGCCAGTCGTTCATAAACCACCATGCAAGCGGAGTGGCAATCATAAATGCGATCAATACCAACTTTAGAAAATCTTTTGAAATAAGCATCACTAACTGTTGCAGTGTTGCACCCAGTACTTTCCGAATCCCAATTTCGCGAACGCGTTTTTCAATGGTAAATGAAGCAAGACCGGCCAGGCCAATACAACAGATAAAGATGGCGAGACCAGCAAATATGTTTGTGATCTTGCTAATTAGCTCTTCCGTCAAAAATTTTTTGCTGAATTCCTCATCGACAAATTTGTATTCAAATGGATAAGCGGGGTTGTATTTTTTAAATACACTTTCGATCGCCTTTATCGCTTGCTGCGGTTTTGCTGACGGAGTAAGCCTCATGTTAATGGAGTTAACATTATTCGGATCAAAATAAACAAGCAGCGGATCAACTGCTTTATAAGGCGATTCCATCACGATATCACTCATCACGCCAATGACTGTATATTTGTTCGGCCCATATCTAAGCTGTGTGCCAATTGGATTCTTTAACTGCATGGCCTTTACTGCCGCTTCGTTTATGAGCATATTTGATGAATCGGCCGGCGTGCCGGTAAAATCCTTTCCCTGGAGGATCTTCACACCTACGGTTTTTGTATAGTCAATATCTGTTGCCATACTTGCTACAATCAATTCACCACCGGCAGGTTTACCATCCCATTCAGGTGCAGGCGCCTTCCACCATACATCAGTTATTGGAGAGAATGACCTGTTCACCGAACTAATCATACCGGTTTTAATCAATTCATTCCTTATTGATGAAAAAGTGTTCTGCGTATCGTGTGACGCGGGTACCATGACCAGGTTGTTTGGATCATACCCGACATCACGGTTCTTGATATGTTGTATTTGGCGGTAGATGATTATGGTGGCTGATATAAGAAGAATTGAGATCGCAAATTGTCCCACCACCAGTATATGTCTTGGTAATGCACTTTTTCTTCCTGCTAAGAAAGTTCCTTTTAACACCTTCACCGGGTTAAACGATGACAGGTACAATGCCGGGTAACTGCCCGCAATGATCCCCGTAAACAGGATCAGCCCTAATCCCGCAGCCCACAACAATGGCTGACTCAAATCCATTGACAGGTTTTTATCAACTAATCGATTGAATGCTGGTAGCAACAGGAATACTGCAATCATGGAAATAATAAAGGCGATCGCAGCGAGGATTATTGATTCAGAAAAAAATTGGAGAATGAGCTGCCGTTTTCCTGAACCCAATGTTTTTCTCACGCCGACCTCCCTCGCCCTTTTTTCAGAACGCGCTGTAGAAAGATTCATGAAGTTGACACAGGCGATCAGTAAGATGATGACAGCGATGATGCTAAACAGCCTGACGTATTCGATCATCCCGCCCACGTTCTTCCCATCCTTAAACTCACTTTCCAATCTAAGCTTGCTGAACGGAAAAGCGAAATAGCTGCTTATTGTCTTATCCTCAGCGTGATGCTGATACTTGATGTCATTGATCATTTTTTCCAACGCCTTCATATCGGTGCCTGGCTTCACCTGCAGGAACACCGTCCATGACGAATTTTGCCAGTTCGCCATCGAGCGTTTATAACCTTCGTCTGATGGATTAAATGGTATAATATAATCAAACTGGAAGCTGGAATTGCCCGGAACATCCTCCACTATTGCTGTCACTTTAAAATCCGTCTGATTATCATATCTTATTACTTTGTTGATTGGGTCTTCATTCCCAAACAAAGATTTCGCAGCAGATCGGGTTAACACCATCGAAGATGGATCTGTAATCGCTGTTTTTGGGTCTCCTTTGATGAATTTCCAGGAAAACATTTTAAAGAAATCATCACTGACCCTGTATCCATCTTTATTTAATTTGGTATCGCCATACTTTAATACCCTTGGCTGTCGGTGTGTTGTGACAACCGCATGCTCGACCTGGGGCGCTGCGGCCTTTATTGATCCTGCCAGCGGCAATACCATGTTCTCGTCAGTGAATACCTGGTTATTAAAATCCCGGTTAGCATATATTTTATAAATGCTGTTATAATTCGTATGGAATTTATCATAGGTAAGCTCATCTTTTACCCAAAGTGAAATTAAAATGGTACAGGTAATACCAATGGAAAGACCAAGCAGGTTGGTGCCTGAGAATCCTTTATTCCTGAATAAATTTCTCCATGCTATTTTGAAATAATTTTTGAACATCATGTTTGTTTTAATAACTATTAATTAATAATTATTAGTCATTCGGTTCGTAACGACTTCACAGGATTGGTCAAAGCCGCTTTGATCGCCTGGAAACTGATCGTAAACAATGCGATGAATATTGCTAATGCTGCTGCCGCAACAAATACCCACCAGCTGATCCCGACCCGGTATGCATAATTCTGCAGCCAATTATGCATGAACCACCATGCCAATGGAAATGAAATAATGGCTGATATAATTACAAGCTTTAAAAAATCTTTGGATAGAAGGCTTGTGATCCCGGAAACGGATGCTCCTAAAACTTTACGGATCCCGATCTCCTTTGTTCTTCGTTCAGCCGTATAAGCCGCTAACCCAAACAAGCCAAGGCAGGTAATAACAATCGCCAGTAATGCAAATACTCTTGATAGCTTTCCAATCAGCATTTCACTTTTGAATTGCAGGTCAAACTCATCATCAACAAAAATGTAATTAAAAGGATAGGCGGCGTTATTGCTTTTTACAATTGATCCAATTTTTGCAACCGCTTTTTC
>DASTIZ010000350.1:0-13612 GCA_035717045.1 Chitinophagaceae bacterium | reverse complement strand
GCTTATCATTTTACTTCGGTAAAAAGTTGCCGATTGTAGAACATTACAAGAATAATATCAAAAAACAGGTTCCTATCCTGTACACCGGTTTGATCACCTCGCCGGGTAGTATAACCTTTCAACCAAACATACCTCTCGAAGGCTTCGTCATTGCATTCCTGCCTCACGGATTCTCAGACCTTTTTCAAATCGATGTCTCCGTTTTTACTGATCAGCTGCCTGACTTTACTTGCCTTTTTGAAACAGAGTCAAAAATGCTGTATAAGCAGCTCGGAATTGCAAAAGACTTTGAGTCGAAGTCGCAGGTAATCACAAACTACCTTCTGAGCAAATTACCGCATGCGGACAACTCTTCGCAGGTGATGGAGGCGATCAGAAAAATAATTGAAACGAAGGGCCGCGTCGATGTAAAGGAACTGGCTTACGCTGCAAATATGTCGTGGAAGACATTAGAACGCCACTTCCGTACAAGAGTAGGGGTAACACCAAAAATGTATGCTAGATTTAAACGCTTCCACCATGCGCTATCACTACTTAATGAACCTTCACCCAGGTCGTGGTTAGAAATCGCTGAGATCTGCGGATACTACGACCAGGCACATTTTATCAAAGAGTTTCGCAAATTCACGCACCAAAATCCATCAGCTTTTCACGTGAAAGATTACCCGCTTTTTTATCGTTTCATCATAGAGAAAAAATGACGATTTTTTACAATTGCGTCTAATATGCGGTTAATTAACTTTATATACGTTTCACCTCTTTGAACCAACATCAACGAAAGGCAATTCCCGCACTTTTAAAACGTAGAAAAATGAATCAACTTGTACTTTGCTTTGTATGTTCCATCCTTTGTCACGTTTCATACGGACAAACCTATACGCAAACTCGTACTTCCACAAATCTATACATGGCCAAACCGTCTTTTTGGCCGAACGCCACGTGGCAAAAGGTACAGTATGACGACAACGTTTACATGACATCAATAAAAAGCAACCTGGGAACCTCGTACTTCACGTCATTTACTGCGTTCAATTTTTCATTGCCATCAAATGCAGTTATAAATAATGTTTCGGTTACAATTCGGCGTTTTAAAACGGGTAGGGCGAACGTTATAGACAGACAACTTTCCCTTCTATGGCCCTCTCCTGACGGTTCCTATTCTGAAGGCAATGCCCCCAATCTGGCGAAAACAACATACTGGCCGGCAGCTGAAGCAGCCGCTATTTACACGTTTAGTCCGTCGGGTATTGGAACTGACGGCAATCCTTACAATATTACTGTTGCAAAAGTTAATTCGCCGCTTTTCGGTTTTGTGTGCGAGTTCGGCTTTGTCAGGGGTGGTTCAGCTTCTGTCATGAATATAGACCAGGCAACGATGTCGGTAAATTATAGTTTACCTACTGCAAGTAATTTACGTGTTGAGCCACTTCAAGAGAGTGTACGCGTATCTGCTAGCGAAAGAGGTACATACAACCTATATATTAGGAATGTCAACGGACAGTTACTCCAACGTGCCATCCTAAAGGATCCTTCGAATAGAACAATATTGCTTAACAATCGATGTAAAGGTGTTTGCATCATTACGGTGGAGGGAGTTCACACAAGAAAGACGATCAAAATGTTTGTAAGGTAACCTGTTCCGAACGGCCGGTTATTCCGAGAATATTTAACGCCGAATAATATATTCGTACCAGGCACATTGACCTTTAAACCGGAATGAAGTGAAGATGAAAGACCTCCAAGAAGAAACCCAACGTGTAAGGTGTTTTTGGGATTTATTGTGAAGTTGATAACTAATTTCCCGGTATCTATTCACACAATCCACTCACAAACATTTGAAGAAGCCTGATCAAATTTTCAATGTTTTCAAAGTTGACCTCGTTCGAGCGATCGAAGATGTCGTGGTAGAATGGTTTCACACCATTCGCATAAATATAGAAGGCCGGTACACCCTTTTTCGAGAATGGGTAGTGATCGCTGTTCTTTGTCTGGCCCCGGCTTAAGACTGCTGGCTCCAGGTTATTGTTGCCGGAGTTGATCCTTTCCAATAGCGAAAATTCAACTGGATGAGCTGGGGCATTCACGACCGTGATGCCATGGGTTGCGTCGCCGACGATATCTAAATTCACCAGGAAACGAATTTTCTTCAAAGGGAATAATGGGTGGTCTACGAAGTACTTTGAGCCTTTCAGCCCCGGCTCCTCCCCGCTGAACGCGATGAAAGCGACCGGGTATTTCGCCGGATGTGCTGCATAGTACTTTGCAAGGTAGAGCAGGATTGCAACACCGCTTGCGTTATCATTCGCTCCCGGAAAAATTTTATCCGAACCCAACATGCCCAGGTGATCGTAATGCGCCGTGAATACTATTAAACTATCTTGATTATCCGTACCTGGAATATAACCCACGAGGTTCTTCGCTGGAAACGATTTGATGAATTTACTTTCAATGTTGACCTCCAGGGAAGTCATTTTTATCGGCATGACGGAATCCATAACAAACATCGCCCTCGCGCGCGATAACTTCGAGCAGGCGAGCCACCGCAACCGGTCTTTTACGGTTATTATGTATACACCTTTCTTTAATTGGTACGCTATTTTGCGGGGCGTCACTTTCGTATTCCGGAACAATGCGTCGCTATTTTCCAATACCACGGTTCTGTTGCGAGGAATTTTTCTCCTGATCCTTCTCCAGTCACGACGATTCTTTACCGATCCAAGGTCAACGATTTGAAATCTGTTGCTGCCTGAATGAATTTCACGCATAGCCGCATGTGGAACAAAGTCGACGGCCGGCTCCAGCACTCTGCCATTCAGCCTGCACATTACATTGCCGGGAAAGATATTCACGGGCATCGTGTATGCCTGTTCATAGGATTGCCCTCCGAAAGGCAACAAGCTCGCCTGCTGAAACATTTCACTGATGTAAGCCACTGCACTGTCAAGGCCTCCTCCAATATACCCACGGCCCTTCATCTCGTTTTTTGCCAGTGTCTTCACCTGATCTTTTAAAAAAGACAGGGCTGACTGCGCGCTGCACCTATGAACATACAGTAATAGAGTCAACGATACGATTGTACTGATTATATGCTTCTTGATTTTCATTTTCACATTGCAATGGTCACTTTACGACTATCAATCAACCGATCGCAAATGAAAACGAATGTCAGGCATTCTAGCCAGATCACATCTATTTTGAAAGTTGTCCTCTTACAGCACCGGCTGCATACAGAGGGAGAGTATGCACATTTATATAATAATTTTCAGGGTTCTTACGGATCGCCTTGATAAGATCGGGATCAACAGATACTTCACCGCTTGAGTGTCCGGTTACATCAGGTGCAGTTAATGGAACAACGACGGGACCCGGCTCGTTTGAGTTAGCGATATGTATATGAGCGCCGACTGTGGGAAGAGTGATGTTTGAAACCGAGATGTCGAAACGAATAGTTCCTTGTCCCTGATTGAGCGTAATCATTGCGACTCCGCTGCCATCAGGATCGCCGGGACCTGGTCTCTCTGCTGCCCCGGTAAGCATCACTTCAAATGGACGACCGCCTGTTAGTTTAGCCTGATCTTCCACTTGCCGTTGAAGTGTGCCGTTATTGAGTTCCTGTTTTTGGCAGGAAGCAAGGTATAAGAGCACGCATAGTGCAAAAAACAACTTTTTCATGCTATGGAGTTTTTAGTTTAAGAAAATAAAACATATTTATCTGAATGCGATACAAACAAACCATTCACTAATTGCACGAGGTAAGACGGCGATTGCAGCTGCTGCAATGCTTTTTGATTGTTTTATTAATTCTATAGGGTAATTAACGCTTTGAAGCCTTTAGTGCGCGCCATGTTGACGAAACTTCCGGACGTACTTTTCCAGGAAGTAACCTACGTAGGGGGAAGGAAAAGGGTTGCTTACCACAGATCAAGATGATGCTAATCTACCAGTTCAAGGCATGCCAAAGTCGTTCATTTCCTGCGTTAGGCTGAAAAATGAATTGAACACGCTATCTTTAATCAGCTTCCTTTGACAAACCCAACGGGGAAGTTGAAAATCAAAACGAGTATGCACATTAAATATCAATGCAATGGCACTCTATTTAACTCGCTTCAGCTATACGCCTGAAACATGGGCTCGATTGACAAAGAATCCCGAAGACCGCAGAGAAGCAGCGCGAAAGTATATTGAATCAGTCGGTGGGAAGCTACATGGCTTCTGGTACGCATTCGGCTCATACGATGGTTACAATCTTTGGGAGGCGCCTGACAATACTTCAATGGCAGCGGTTGCCATCGCAATCAGCGGAGGTACTGCATTGTCGAAATTCGAGACAATTCCTCTGCTTACAGTTGAGGAAACTCTTGACGCACTTCGACGTGCACAGACAGTAGGATATCGGCCGCCCGGAGCCTAGCTTTCAACTCATCATTAAATGTAAATGCCATGAAACATTTCATTGCTGTTCTGTATGGTTCTGCTCTGTGTTTCTTGTTTGCTTTCCAACAGCAGGACAACAAAAATATCACGAAACATGCTGACCCTTCCGATTTCTCTCGGCATGATACTGGAAAGGTCGCATCGCATTTCTATTTAACGCGATTCAGCTATACGCCTGAAACATGGGCTCGATTGATGAAAAACCCGGAAGACCGGCGTGTGGCAGCCCGTAAGTACATCGAGTCAGTTGGCGGCAAACTGCACGGCTTTTGGTACGCATTTGGGGCATACGACGGCTATTGCATTTGGGAAGCACCTGACAATGTCTCGATGGCTGCAGTGGGGCTCGCTATCACCGGGGGTGGTGCGTTGTCGAAATTTGAAACAACGACACTGCTCACCGTTGAGGAAACTCTTGACGCACTTCGACGTGCGCAGAAAGTAGGCTACCGGCAGCCCGGAACATAATGAGATTATCGTAGCGGCAACTGAGAACGCCAATTACATAAGAATTGTTGTGAAATCCTACAAAGGAACCAGATTTGCAAGAAAACAATAATTGCGGTTGACGAAGAAGTGGTCGTGAATACTCTCCAGAAAGAATTGTTAGCTGTTAAGAAAAGACTCGATGATATTTCGATCTATTATCAAATTCAGTATAGGGGTGGATATATTTTGTAGAGGGCGGTTTTCATACTATCGCACCTATAATGATTGGACTGACCGCTTTTATTCCTGCCATTGTTGGCATATTGAATGGCATACATTTTCAATCTGAATCACGCCGGCTGTTTGTACGGTCTCAACTAATGACAGCGGAATTGGAAACATGTTATGAAAGAATTGCCGGCGACAGAAAGAAAATATCAGCCAATACCAACGGAAGTGATTTTAATACCGTACTGATATTAGCCGAGAACACCACCAACATATTAACGGATGAAGTAGCTGAGTGGTCATTGATTTATGAGAAACGAGTTTATGACCAGGGTTAATTATTTGATCCGTTCTAGAATGTCGAGAATTGTTTTTTTTGTTCGTAAATCAATTATCTCAAAAGCAGTAATTAACTGACCATATTCGATACAAAACTTACTGAAAATAAAATCAAGCTGGTCGTCGGTGGTGATTTCACCGGGTATACAATACCAAATTTCATAATTTTAATATGAGAATAAATTTCAGAATTATATAGTTGTTATTATTCCCCTTAAAAATGAATCAATATCTTATTTATGTCATCCCGCTATTTCTGATCTTCGTCATACTTGAGATGGTAGCCGATATAATTACCCAAAAAAAGGCATACAGGTTTGAAGATACAATTACAAATATCAGCCTTGGTATCGGCCAGCAGATCATTGAAGCCCTGATCAAAACAATATTTTCATTTTTATTTTTATGGGCTTACAAATTTTCTTTATTTAAAATCCCCGATACTATTTGGACATTTCTGGCAGTAGTTTTGATTTGTGATTTTATCTTTTATTGGTTTCACAGGTTCAGCCATAAGGTAAATTTTTTATGGGCGGTACACATCGTGCATCATCAAAGCAGTGAGTTCAATTTGTCAGTAAGTCTGCGACAGCCCTGGCTGCACAAATTTGCAATGTTTGCATTCTTTCTTGTAATACCATTTTTGGGAGTAAGCCCCACTATAATGGTATTGGCATTTGCGGTACAGACATTTTACCAGTTTTGGTTACATACCCGCTTTATCGGCAAGCTGGGAATTCTTGAAAATATCCTGGTAACACCTTCTCATCATAGAGTTCATCATGGAGTAAATGCCATTTACATTAATAAAAACTTCGGAAATACTTTAATTATATGGGACAAAATATTCGGCACTTTCCAGCCAGAAAATGAACCGGTTGTATTCGGTGTCACTCAACCATTTACTTCCACTAATCCAATTTGGGCGAATATTTATTATTGGAAAGAAATTATAGCGAAGGTCAGAAGCAAAAAAGACCTTTTAAATAAATTAAAAATCTTTCTTCAGAAACCGGTAGGCAGTCCCCCGGAGAAAATCGTGACTGCCAAAGGAGAACACATAAACTCCTTTATCTCTGGGTGGGTTAAGAGCTACATTATTGTACAATACATTTTGACCTTTTCAACTGGAAGTTTATTTTTATTCAGGCAAGATTCATTTTCTTTTTTATGGAAAATCATTTCGGTATTATTTATCATTTGGAGTATTTATAGCTATTCAGCACTGATGCAGAAAAAAAAGAACTCTATTTTTTGGGAGCTGGCAAGACTGTTTATATTCATCTTGCTTATTTATATATTTCTCATGTTCGATATTTACAAACCATAATAGAAATTTAAATTCTCAAAACAGCAAATCCAGGTAGAATATTTGCAAGAGATAATTCCCTTTTCAACCTCAGTTCTTGTTTTGATAATGTTCTGTAATTGTTCATCATAAACAAAAAACCACAGTTGATCATTCAATTCATCAATACTGTTGAGGTAAGATTTGAAAAAAGGATATGCTAAATGAAAAGTTCGTTTCTGACTTTAAGAAATCATACACCAATATGTAATCTAACTGATCTTCTGTGATTATTTCGCCGGTGATTTCGTCCTGCCTAGCGGAAGGTGCACCGTATATCCATAATTCATTTTGTGTGATCTCATCTTGATTCCATGATTAAGGCTATCTTGCTGCTGAAGCAGCTTCATATATTGCAAAGTAAGCAAACAATACAAACGAGTGCAGCAATTCATTTGCCAGAAAGAACAGTAATCATGGAAAAAACACTAACACTACAATCAATAATCACTTGTCCTAATTGCGGTTTTCAGAAAGAAGAAACTATGCCTACAGATGCTTGCCAGTATTTTTATAAATGCACCAATTGCGGAACTATTCTAAAACCAAAGCAGGGAGATTGCTGTGTGTTTTGCAGTTATGGCACTGTGCCTTGTCCGCCAATCCAAATCAATAAATTATGAAATCGAGACTTTGATTGAGTGATTTGGAATAACATTTTATGCCCGTGTACAAAAGAATGATCAAACCAATAATTCTAATAAGTATTAAATTACAGCATGTAAACAGGCCGAATACCACATACACTTTTTTTCTGCACTATGAATCTGCATTTATTTACTGATAAAACGTAAAACCATGAATGAATCAGCGTCCTTACAACAGGCAACTTCCGCTTCAACCGCTGTCAATGCCAACAAAGCATTATGGGAAAAAGGCGACTTCACCCGCATTGCTGAAACGATGCGTGAAAGTGGTAAAGCACTGGTGTCAAAACTAGGTATCACTCGAAATATGTATGTTCTTGATCTTGGTTGCGGTGACGGCACCACAGCAATACCAGAGGCACAGCTAGGCGCCAACGTGCTAGGCGTTGATATCGCCAGCAACTTAGTAGCAGCCGGAAATAAACGCGCAATAGAACTTGGAATTACTAATTGCACTTTTCAGGAAGGTGACGCTATCGATTTGCACCCGCTGAAGGATGAATCTTTTGACCTGGTGGTTAGCATCTTCGGAGCCATGTTTGCACCAAAACCCTTTGACGTGGCTAAGGAAATGGTGCGTGTAACCCGAAAGGGAGGAAGAATTGTCATGGGCAACTGGATACCCGGTGACCCTACGCTGGTAGCGCAAATATTGAAGATCAGCTCCGCTTACACGCCACCACCACCCGAAGGTTTTGTAAGTCCTATGTTATGGGGTGTGGAAGAACATGTAATAGAACGTTTCGGCAAGGCAGGTATCGCCAAAGAAAATATCTCATTCGAGAGAGATACGTTTACATTTAATGCCTCGTATTCACCAAAAGAACTGGTAAACAACTTCAAAAGTTATTATGGGCCAACGATGAATGCGTTTGAAGCAGCTGAAAAAGCTGATAAGGCTGCACGGTTGCAGGAAGAATTAGAAGATTTATTCAATAGGGAAAACAAAAGCGATGCGGCAGGCAGCACTTCCATTCCAGCTACATTTTTACGAGTGACTGTAAAGCGTTGATTAAATAATTAGAGCAGGTTCCGTGCTTGCGTATTGCAAATGATTTATTAACTGAAAAGGTCGCTAAAACCCGGTTGGAATCCTGCGTATGCAGGAACTCTTGATGGTAATAATTCAGCTAGTTTGTAATTGCGGTAAGCACTTCCACTTCATTTCCACCCGCTACCATTTCTGTTTTGATCAGACCAATGCCGGCAGCGTAATATTTATATTCTATTACATCGGGTTCAAGAATGGTAAATTCTCTCGTTTTGAGGCAGTTGGTAAAAGTTCCATAAGGAACCGTTACAGTACTGTTGGTACTAATTACCTGTGCCTGGTCTACAGCAATATCCGGTAAAAATTCCTGATAGTAAGTTTCACCGGCATGGGCCAGCGGATCCGACCACATGATAACTCCCGCACAAGCATTTCTTGATCCGGCTTTCCACGATCCTTCGGTGGTCCAGCCACTTTTGTCTTTAAGGCTCTTGGTATGCTCTCCAAAATACCAAACGGTACCACTCTTATCCTGGGCATACCAGTCATACGTATCTTCAGTAGTTTCGCCATCTTCAGTTACCACATCGTGAACAGCCTGGCAGCGAACTCCTTCAATAATTTTTGTTTCATCCAGAATTGTTACTTCAACGTTTGTGGTAGTTGCCTGGCCATCTTCCACTGCAGTATTAAGATAATGAAATACTGTTCCCGGTACCAGTGGAAAGTATTGATTGCTTATGAGGTCAACAAAATTGGCCGGATCAATGGCATTACAATCTTCTTTGGCAGATAAACTTTGAGTGGAGGATAAGTTACCATTTAATTCCGATTGCTTTTTACATGCTGTAAGCTGTGTTACAACGAACAACATTATTACTGAAGCTGTTTTCATATAATGATATTTTACGAACGGGGATTCCCTGTATTAAATAAGGATGAAGGTGGAAGGTTGAAAGAATTCAGGAGGTGAGTAGATGAAACAGTTAATGCAAATATTGTACCCCCGCTGACCTCCTCCCAAATTCTGTAGCTCCACATGAGCAGGTTATTCAACTAAATTCAAGAGTAGTGAGCAAAGATTTTATTCACTTTCCCCTCTTCGTTAAAAAACATTACCTCAATCGACGTTTTATTCATAACCGACTTGTAGTACAGTGCTATGGAATTAACTCCTTTAGTAACATCAATCAATTCAAAGCGGAGATCCGTTAATTTGGCGAGCGCCCTCTCCCAATACGCCCGGACAGATGGCTTGCCTTTCAACGAATCAGCGTCTACCCCCGTGGCCAGCCTGATCATTGGTGTAGTGATTTCAACGTCCTCGGAGTAGTGCTGCATGATGTTGTCCATATCGTGCGAATTCCAGGAAGCTATCCACTCCTCTGCAAATTTTTCGGCCTGGATGATAGTGTTCATGATCAAATGTATTATTATCAGATCATCTTTTGTAATAAGCGACGATAGATGCTTTAGCCAACATGTTTGAATTTAAGTAAAACCCTGTCAAGGCAGCACTTGCCTTGTTATCCAACCCTAATTTTTCAACCTTCAACGCATAGACGGTTATTATATACTCATGTGGGTTATCGCCTTCCGGAGGACAGGGGCCACCATAGCCGGGATGTCCAAAATCTGTGAGTCCCTGTATAGCACCCGCAGGTAACAAATTGCTTTGCTCATCACCGGCGTCACGTTTCAACTCGTTCACGCTGTTAGGGATATCAAAAACAATCCAATGCCACCAACCGCTACCTGTTGGTGCATCCCGGTCGTATATGGCGACGGCAAAGCTTTTTGTACCGGCAGGAGCATTTGTCCAGCTCAGTTGCGGAGATACGTTCTTTCCTGTGCAGCCGAACCCGTTAAGCACTTGTTCCATAGTCATCTGGCCTCCGATGTCTGTACTTTTGAGGGTAAAGGTCTGGGCCATACTCAAATTTGTAAATAATACGCCTGTAAAAAGCAGCATTTGTAATTGTCTGTTCATGAAGATTTTTTTGCAAAGCAACTAAGGGCTTACGATTCTATACTAACAGCTATCGCCTATTTTATATACCTTACTACTGATTTTTGAGATTAGTCACAATGGAACTAATTGATAGAACCCCGTTCCTGGAACTTCTTCAGGCAACGCTTGCAAAAGTAAAAGAAGGAGAGGGACATTGTGTATTCATTAGCGGTGAAACCGGCATAGGCAAGACCACACTAACAAATGAATTCTGCAAAGCGCAAAGCAGGGATAGCCACATCTTCAAGGGAACCTGTGATGCGCTGTTTACTCCCCGTCCGCTGGCTCCCCTTTATGATATTGCCGAACAAATTAAAAGCGACATCCGCAGCACGAGCGAAAACGGCACCGACCGGGCTGCCTTGTTTTCCGACTTTCTTGGTGCTTTGCAGAAACAGAAAGGGGTTACAGTGCTGGTCATTGAAGACATCCATTGGAGTGACGAAGCGACACTAGACTTCGTGAAATTCCTGGCGAGGCGTATTACACGCGTTCACTGTCTCTTCATTCTAACATATCGGGATAACGACGTTGACTCAGGCAATGCGTTATTGCAGCTGTTCGGGCAGATTCCGCGTGACAACTTCACCCGTTTGAAACTAACACCATTATCACAGGAGTCTGTGAATAAAATGGCCAAAGACAAAGGCTACAAAGGCGATGATCTGTACCGCATCACTGGTGGTAATCCTTTTTATGTGACAGAAATATTGTCAAGCGGCTTTTCCGGCATTCCTGAAAACGTAAAAGATTCGATCTTTTCTTCCTACAATCGGCTTGATGAAAAAATAAAACAAGTTTGCAATCTTCTTTCAACATTACCATCGGGTATTGAATTGAACTCCTTTGAAACAATAGACCCATCCTATTCATCGGCAGTTGCTTCTTGTCTGAATTCAAAAATATTTCGTTTGGAAAATGGGCGCATTGGATTTAAGCACGAATTGTACAGGCGAACGATAGAGGACTCGTTATCCCCATTTCTGAAGGTCGAATTGAACAAAAAGATACTTCACCTGTTCAAAGACAGCTTTGAGAAAACAGGTGAGATCGAGCGCATCGTTCACCACGCCAAGGCTGCTAATGATTATGACGCGATCGTTCATTACGCTCCAATCGCAGCCTTGAAAGCCGCCACCGTTGGGTCTCATAAGGAAGCTGCAAAACTTTTCCTTTCTGCTATCACACATTACAAAGGACAGGATACTGACACGCTTGTTGAATTTTTTAATGGCTACGCTTATGAATGTTACCTCACAAATGAGGTCGACGAAGCCATTGCATATACTGAAAAGGAACTTAACCTGTTGAAGGAAAAGAATAACGTGATGAACACCGGCAATTGCATGAGGTTCCTCTCAAGGCTTTGGTGGTTCAATGGCGATGCTGAAAAAGCCGAAGACTATGCAAAACAGGTGATAGATATACTCGCAGATTTACCATCCTCGAAGGCGAAGGCGATGGGGTTTAGCAATATGTCTCAGTTGAAAATGCTTTCGGAAGATTTTGAAGCCTGCAGGTTTTGGGGAGAGAAGGCAATTGCTATGGCAAAAGAAATTGGCGATAATGAAACATTTTCTCACGCTTTGATAAATGTGGCAATGATCGACGCAAGTGACTCGTCGACGAGACGCAGGGGAAGAGAAATGCTGCAGCAAAGTTTAGGTATTGCCATCAAAAATAACTACGATGAAATTGCTGCGCGCGCGTACGCAAATCTTTCAAGCAATGCGGTACGGTCAAAGGAATATGACTATGCAAAGAAGATTCTTGAAGAAGGAATATTATTTTGCGAAGACAGAGAACTTCATCTTGCCCGCGCCTATTTATTTGGATATAAAGCCAGGCTTTACCTTGAAACCGGACATTGGCATGAAGCGTTGCAGATTGCAAACGGAGTGGTAAACGAGCAGCAGCCACCCGTTGGTACGATAGCTGCAGTGGTGGTAGCCGCAACGATAAGAATGAGAACAAGCGATACGGACATCCTTGCCGAATTAGTGCGGGCAAAAGAAAACGCTTTTAAGTCACAGGAGCCGCAACGCATTTTGCCGGCAATAACGGCATTGCTTGAATACGAATGGATTACGGGCAAGGGATTGATTGAAGAAAACGCACTTGCAGAGGTTTCACGCATGATCAAAGAAAAGGGCAACGTGTATGAGAATAGTGCTTTCGCATTCTGGATTTTAAAGGGAAGAAACATAAAAGCTTACCCCAAAGATTTTTTTAAAGGGTACCAGGTTGGCGACAGAAATTCAGCATTGGCAGCGGCACGGTTATGGAAAACATTAGGCTGTCCATATGAGGAAGCGCTTGCATTATTTGAGGGAAACGAAAGCGATAAAAAAGCCGCAATAGAGATTGTACTTAACTTGGGTGCGGACATGGTGTATAGAAAAATGAAACTTGAAATGCGAGCATCTGGAATCAGAAGTATTCCCCGTGGTGCGAGAAAATCTACGCGTTCAAATCCTAAAAACCTCACGCAGCGAGAAATGGAGATCCTGGGTCATTTAAGGGCCGGCTTACAGAACAAGGAGATTGCTGCAAAACTTTTCATAGCTCCCCGCACTGTTGACCACCACATTTCCTCGATCTTCTTCAAACTCGACGTCAACTCGCGGACCAAGGCGGTGCACGAAGCCATTCAGCAGGGAATAATAATTAGGTAATCTTCTCAAACAAATAGGTAATTCTGCGAACTTCTTATAAAGATTGCGTCCCAAATTTGCGTTCCGAGTTCATCGTTAACACTTGCGTGAAAATATCGCAGGTGTTATTTACATCCGCCCATGTAAGCTGTGAATTTGTCAACTTAATAAGAAAACGCAAACGATGTTAATGCTGTCCACAATTATTGGGGGATGTGGGAAGAAAAAGAGAAAGTATCAGAAAATGTTGTATGAAGAATACTATGAGTCTGCGTTTAAGATTGCGTTCCGTTATATACGCTCTTACAGCGAAGTTGCACATGTCGTGAATACCGCTTTTGTAAAAATGCTGCGCACCATTCATGAGTTTAAGTACAATGCCAACAACGGGTTGGAAGGCAGCTTGAAAGAGTGGGTAGTGACGATCGTGGTGAGTACGGCAATTGGGTGGTCACGGTGGCACGATCCGGAGTTGAGTACTGATGATGTGCCGCAGGAAAGTTGGAAGCCGGAATCGTCGACCGATCTTTT
>DASTIZ010000349.1:0-2392 GCA_035717045.1 Chitinophagaceae bacterium | reverse complement strand
AACTTGTTAATGAGCGAGGTTTTGGTGGGTTAAGGCCTCATTCTGTCAACAATTCAGCTCATTTGTCAAATATTCTGCAAAACCTGAACTTTTCTTTTACAATATTTGTAGCAAAAATCACAGCCGCATAAAACGATTATCACGATTTTTGCATCTCTAAAAGAAAAACAATGAAGGCAGTTTTACTTAGCGTGTTTTTGTTTGTAGCAATGGGTGTGTCGGGCCAAAACCCGGTGACATGGACATTTTCATCGAAGAAGCTAACTAACGGCAATTTTGAGATCCACATGACAGCTACGCTTGAAAAAGGATGGCACCTGTATTCGCAGGATCAGCCGGAAGATGCGATTGCAATGCCAACCACATTTACCATCTCAAACAATCCATTAATAGAAGTGGTAGGTAAGATCAGGGAAGAAGGTAAAATGGAAAAATTTCATGATAAAGAACTGCAACTTTCGGCAAACCAATATTCAAAGTCTGTGAATTTTGTTCAGATTGTAAAACTAAAAGGCAAAGCAAAAACCAATTTCACAGGTAGTGTAGAATACCAGACATGTGATGATAAAAAATGTTTGCCTCCCAAAACGGTGAACTTTAAAGTAGCTTTGAATTAATGATGAAATAAAGCTCATTTGATAAAAAACGAGTTCAAAGGAACTCGTTTATTTTTTAACTTACTGCCATGCTGAGGATCGTTTCAAGGATTATTGTTTGTTGTTGGGGATTTGTTTTTTCAATTGTTGCATCGTCGCAGGATACCTCATTCTATAAATGGGAATACAAAAGCAAGAAGCTCGGCGATAAGAAATATGAACTCATCTTTTCAACGAAAGGCAGACAAGGCTGGCAGTTGTATGCACCCAATCAAATCTTAAGTGGAGTAAAAACGGTTGAGCTTTCATTTCCTGATTCAAGTATTTTTATTGAGGAAGATTTTACGGGGACAGGAGTTTCAAAAGTTTTTTTGAGTCCCATATTTGACACTACAGTAAAAGTCTACGAAGAAAGCGCTGAGTGGAGGATCCCCGTCACTATTCATGGGGTTGTGCCGTTAAATCTATTAGGCAAACTCACCTATTTCTATGGCAACACCGATGAATTTAGTCCGGATCTCCCAGTAGAGTTCAGTATTCGATTAGAAGGTGGTGTTGAAACAACGTGGCAACCAATAGTTCCTTCGCTGGATATCAAAAATCCGCTCGCCTCTTGTGGCGATGACGATCCAAGTGAAAAAAGCATTTTCAATATTTTTTTATTGGGGTTCCTGGGTGGTTTGATCGCATTACTTACTCCTTGTGTGTTTCCGATGATTCCTGTTACAGTTTCTTTCTTTACAAAGAAGTCGCACCGGAAAAGAAAGGCCATGCAGAACGCTATCTTTTACGGGTTGTTTATTTTTTTAATATACGTCGCGATCACCATTCCTTTTCATGTAGCCAATAAAACCATAAGCCCGGAGATCTTCAATAATATTTCAACCAATATGTGGCTGAACCTATTGTTCTTCTTGATATTCGTTGTGTTTGCAATTTCGTTTTTTGGTTTTTTTGAGATCGGGCTTCCGGCGGCGCTGGCAAATAAGATGGATTCAAGATCAGGGCATGGCAATTTGTGGGGAATCTTTTTTATGGCGGGTACTTTGGCCATTGTTTCTTTTTCCTGCACGGGGCCGATCTTCGGTACATTGCTCGTTGGCGTAGCAGAACAGGGAGCCTGGCCGTTAACGGCTGGTGCGGCCGGTTTTGGTTTAGCGCTTGGTTTACCATTTGCATTGTTTGCCATGTTTCCAAGATGGCTTCACTTATTGCCAAAATCCGGGGGCTGGATGACTGATCTGAAAGTCGTATTGGGCTTTCTGGAACTCGCGTTAGCTGTTAAGTTTCTTTCGAACGCGGATCTTGTTGAGCAATGGGGACTCTTAAAAAGAGAAATATTTATAGGATTATGGGCGATCATTGCGTTTGCAACCGTTTTATTCCTATTGGGAAAAATAAAATTTCCGCATAGTGGCAGCCGGATTAAAATGTCATTTCCACGAATTGGAGCTACTTTCCTATTCACAGCTATTGGTATTTACCTGATCCCGGGTTTGACCAATACAAAATCAGCAAATCTGAAGTTGATCAGCGGATTTCCGCCACCGCTTTGCTATACTATTTATAAACACCCGGTGAATTGTGCCGAAATATACGAACCTATCAAAGACTATAACCGTGCATTGGCAAAAGCAAAAGACGAGAACAAGCCGGTGTTGATCGACTTTACAGGGTGGGCATGTGTGAATTGCCGCCGGATGGAAGAAAAGGTGTGGACAAACAGGACGGTGGACAGCCTGATGCGTAATGAATTTATTGTGGTGTCTTTATATGTGGATGAAAGAAGAAGGTTG
>DASTIZ010000348.1:0-12143 GCA_035717045.1 Chitinophagaceae bacterium | reverse complement strand
TATTGTTCAAACACACCATGCGTTTGTAAAGAATGAAATGCCACAGATCTATGCCTATCTGCACAAGGTAGCTTCAAAGCATGGCGAACGGCATCCGGAACTACGTAAAATATTCCAGACGTTTGCTGCGGTAAAGGAAGAAATGGAAGGACACATGAAAAAAGAGGAATTGATACTTTTCCCGAGAATAAAGGAAATGGAAAGATTGGCCAATCGTGGCAAGGAACAGTTTCAAATGAATATCGGATACCTGCAGTCACCCATCAATGTCATGGAACATGAGCATGATCATGCGGGAACTCAACTGAATGAGATCAGGTTAATGACCAGTGATTATACACCGCCACCGGACGCCTGCACAACCTATAGGCTGAGTTTTGCAGCGTTACAGGCTTTTGAAATTGATCTTCACCAGCATGTTCACCTGGAGAATAATATTCTGTTTCCAAAAGCGATCCAGGAATTTAAAAAACTTCAAGTTTCGATAATGAACTGAGCGTGTTGATTGCTTATGTGTGACCGGCGCCGTCCCGCCTCAGGCGAGGCGGCTTTTGTTTTGACCATTCTCAATCATACAGATGACCATTGTCATGACTTTGGACATTAACGACTGGTACTTTTGATCGTTCAAGAACAATAACTACATATGCTATAAGGGTAAATCTCTTTCCCATCACAGGATGGGCAATCGTTGGTTTTCGTTTCAATTACACAGCCCCCTGACTCATCAGGGGGCTTCGCTTTTCACGGGCTGTGACAGAAGTCAACGAATTTGCTGATATGCCTCAATGAAAGAGCACGTTACCAGTTCAATCTTTGTTCGGCTCAAAAAAAATTCAATTGAAGGATGCCTTGCTAAATGAAACGAAAACGCAAACGCGGAGAAAAAATACCGTACAATGCTATCATTGTGGGGAAGCTTGCGACAGGTCTATTTCGGCCGATCAAAAATTTTTTTGTTGTGAGGGGTGCAAATTTGTGTACCAGTTATTACAGGAAAACGGCCTTTGTAATTATTACGAATTAAGCGAAAGACCGGGAATAAAAGTACGGGGCAAATTCAGTTCGCAACGCTTTGCTTACCTGGATAATGACGAAGTAAAAAGAAAATTGCTTCGGTTTAATGATGGCAACATCTCACACGTAAATTTTTATTTGCCACAGATGCACTGTGCATCCTGCATCTGGTTGCTCGAGAATCTTCATACCATCGATGCGGGCATCTTGTTTTCGAAGTCAGATTTTCAGCGAAAGGATTTATTTATAGCTTTTGACCCCTCAAAGATCTCGCTCAGGAAAGTGGTAGAGCTACTTGCTTTTACCGGGTATGAACCATACATAAGCTTACATGATGCAGATAAGAAAAAAGGCAGGAAAGTAAATCGTAAAAAAATATTCAAGATAGGCGTTGCCGGATTTTGTTTTATGAATATTATGATGCTAAGCTTCCCGGAATATTTTTCTTCAGGAAATATCGGGAATCCAGCCCTGCAAAAAGTGTTTAGCTATCTCAACCTCGTTTTATCTCTTCCTGTATTTTTTTACAGCGCCAATGATTTTTTTATTTCTGCATGGAAAGGGTTAAGACAAAAATGGTTAAATATCGATGCACCGATCGCATTAGCTATCCTGGTAACGTTCGGAAGAAGCATTTATGAAATTACAAGCGGTAGCGGGGCCGGATATCTTGATTCAATGAGCGGGATTGTTTTCTTTATGCTGGTTGGTCGCTGGTTCCAGGATATGACTTATGACAGCTTCTCCTTTGACCGTGATTATAAGTCTTATTTTCCCCTTGGCGTTACATTATTGAAGGATGGTAACGAAGAAACTTCAACCATCAGCGCTTTACAATCCGGGGACCGGATACTGGTTCGGCAGAATGAAATGATACCGGCCGACGCGGTGGTTACAAAAGGCCAGGGATATATCGATTACAGCTTTGTATCCGGAGAAAATACACCGGTGTTAAAGAAAGGGGGCGAGTTGGTCTACGCGGGCGGCAAACAGCTTGGTGCAGCGATTGAAATGAAAGTGGTGAATCCTGTTGAACAGAGTTATATCACACAGCTTTGGAATAACGATGTATTTATGCAACAAAAGAATAAAGACAAATCGTTTATTCATCCATGGAGTCGTTACTTCACGCTGATTTTATTTTTGATCGCCGGTGGTGCCGCACTGTATTGGTCTTATACTGACAGCTCAAAAATATGGCCTTCAGTCACCGCAGCTTTGATCGTAGCGTGTCCATGTTCGTTATTGCTCTCGGCCACATTCACCTTTGGTAACATGCAAAGACACTTCGGTAAAAACAAATTGTATCTCAAGAATGCCTCCGTTATTGAAGCCTTATCGAAGATTGATACGATTGTTTTTGATAAAACCGGAACATTGACGTACTCAGCGCAGGCTAATGTTTTATATCAGGGCGATAAGCTGACCAATCATGAGATTAATATGATCTATTCCCTGGTGAAGGAGTCTATACATCCGTTAAGCAGGATCATAAAGCAGGACTTGATTGTCTCGCATCCGGTCCATCCATTGGCAGTAAAAGATTTCAGGGAGTTAGCCGGGAAAGGTCTTAAAGGTGTGGTGGAAAGCAAACAACTCAGGCTGGGTTCGTGGCATTTCATCACGGGAGATGGTTTTCTCCGGGATCCTTCCCTTAGCGGCGAAGTTCATATTTCAATTGATGGGGTTTACAAAGGGTATTTTAAGATCAGTAACCAGTATCGTGATGGTGTTACTGAAATGATCCGTACCCTTTCTCCAAAAAAATATCAATTACACGTAGTATCCGGAGACAACGATGCGGAAAAAAGGAACCTTCAATCAATTTTTGGTGCGCAGGCCAGGATTATGTTTGGGCAATCTCCGCAGGACAAATTGAATTACATTAACAAATTAAAGAACGAGGGCAGGGAAGTTCTCATGCTTGGGGATGGCTTGAACGATGCCGGCGCGTTAAAGCAAAGTGATGTTGGCGTTGCGGTAAGCGAAAATACGAGCCAGTTTACACCGGCATGTGATGCCATTTTAGATGGCCGGGGAGTCAACAAACTACACCAATTCATTCAATACGCAAGATCCGGCAAGAAGGTGATCACATGGAGTTTCATCCTATCTATACTATACAATATTGTGGGATTAAGCTTTTCGGTGCAGGCGTTGTTGTCGCCTTTAATCGCCGCCATATTGATGCCGGTTAGCTCGATAAGCATTGTAACATTTGTAACCCTGGCCACTTCATTTTCAGCAAAAAATAAGGGGCTCTGAAGCAATTGACTATGCTCAGCAAAATGGCTGACAATCGTCATATCCGTCCGTGCCTGTGAAAAATACATTTGCACGTCATTAATAAACCAGCGAATGAGCGTATTAATTCTCCTTATAGCATTTAGTATTCTGATAGCGGGTGGTTTTCTGATTGCTTTTATCTGGGCGGTGAAAGAAGGCCAATACGATGATGATTACACGCCTTCAGTAAGGATGTTATTTGACGATAAACCCGGTTCAGATAACAAATCTTCTTTATTACCAAAACAATAAATTCATGCAAGCACTGGAAAAATTTCAGTATGATAACAAGATCGTCCGCAATTTCGCTTTTGCCACCATAATTTGGGGTGTCGTGGGTATGCTTGTAGGGTTATGGGTTGCTTTATTAATGGTATTTCCCCAATTGAATTTTACGGCAACTGCAGGTAAGGAAACGATCGGACTCACGTTTGGTCGTCTTCGTCCTTTACACACCAATGCCGTCATTTTTGCATTTGTCGGCAATGGGATATTCATGGGCTATTATTATTCGATCCAGCGATTACTGAAGGCCCGGATGGCAAGTGACTTGTTGAGCAAGATCCATTTCTGGGGCTGGCAGCTGATCATCGTTGCCGCTGCCGTTACTATTCCGCTTGGCATGACAACAGGTAAGGAATACGCCGAGCTGGAATGGCCAATCGATATTGCGATCACCATTATCTGGGTAGTGTTTGGTTGGAACATGTTTGCAACTATACTCAAAAGAAGAGAAAGACATTTATATGTCGCCATTTGGTTTTATATCGCCACGTTTGTTACCGTTGCAGTGTTGCATCTTGTAAACTCATTTGAATTCCCGGTAAGCCTGTTTCATAGTTATTCATGGTATGCAGGTGTGCAGGATGCATTGGTGCAATGGTGGTACGGGCATAATGCGGTTGCCTTCTTTCTTACTACACCCTATCTCGGCCTGATGTATTATTTTATGCCTAAAGCTGCCAACAGGCCTGTGTTTTCTTATAAGCTTTCCATCATTCACTTCTGGGCGCTGATATTTCTATACATCTGGGCCGGTCCTCACCATCTGTTATATACATCATTACCGAACTGGGCGCAGTCGCTGGGAGTTGTGTTTTCATTTATGCTCATATTTCCAAGCTGGGGTGGCATGATCAATGGATTGCTTACACTTCGCGGTGCGTGGGATAAGGTAAGGGAGGACGTGATATTGAAATTTATGGTGGTGGCTGTTACGGCGTATGGTATGGCGACGTTTGAAGGCCCGATGCTTTCACTGAAAACTGTAAATGCGATCAGCCACTTTACCGATTGGACGATCGCCCACGTACACGTTGGTGGTTTAGGGTGGAATGGGATGTTGACATTTGGTATTCTTTACTGGCTGATTCCAAAAATTTTTAAAGTACAGTTATTCTCAAAACGTCTTGCCAATTTCCATTTCTGGATCGCAACACTTGGAATTATATTTTATGCGGTTCCCATGTATTGGGCAGGGTTCCAGCAAGCTTCAATGTGGAAGCAATTCACGGATGCAGGCCAGTTGAAATACCAGTTCATTGAAACTGTTACGTACATGCAGCCATTTTATGCCATCCGTGCGTTTGGGGGTGCTTTGTTCCTCGTGGGCGCTATTGTGATGATGTATAATTTATTCATGACCGTGGCAAAAGGAAAACTGGAAGCCAATGAAGAGGCAGAAGCTCCTGCGTTGGAAAAAACATATCATCAACATGCCGGTGAACACTGGCATCGTCGTTGGGAAAGAAAGCCAATTCCGTTCCTGATCGCCACATTGATCGTGATCCTGATTGGAGGCATCATAGAATTAGTTCCAACCTTTTTGATCAAATCAAACGTGCCAACGATTGCAAGTGTAAAACCATATACACCGCTGGAGTTGCAGGGAAGAGACATTTACAGGAGGGAAGGCTGTTATACCTGCCACTCACAAATGATCCGTCCATTCAGATCGGAAACCGAGCGGTATGGTGAGTATTCCAAAGCGGGTGAGTTTGTTTATGATCATCCATTCCAATGGGGCTCCAAAAGGACTGGTCCTGATCTTGCCAGAGAAGGTACTATGAATCTGAAGAAATCTGATTCATGGCATTTCAACCACATGGAAGAACCGCAGGCGATCTCACCGGGTACTATTATGCCCGCGTATCCATATTTGATCGATAAGGAATTGGATACAGCAAGCACAGCCGCAAAGATCAGGGCGATGCGCACTATCGGTGTTCCGTACCGGGAAGGTTATGAATATGCGGCAAACAAAGACCTGATGGACCAGGCAAGAAAGATCCAGGACAATTTGTTAAAGGACAGTATTCGTGTAAAACCGAATGCGGAAATACTCGCCGTGATCGCTTATCTGCAAAGACTGGGAACCGATATCGAAAAAAATAAGTTAGCAGAAAATAAAAACTAAATCATGTTCAAGTTCATAAAACAATATGCTGAGTCGATCGATGGTATAAATATTTACCCGATCATTTCGCTGGTGATATTCTTTTTATTCTTTGTTGTATTGCTTTATTACGTAAATAGAATGGATAAAACTAAAACTAAAGAAATAAGCCGCATACCGCTTGATGAGGATACACGGCTGATCGAAAATATATACTCAAAAAATTAAACCATTATCATCATGGTGAAGAATATCACGACTAAAGCTCTACTAATGGCAACCATACTCGGACCGGCAATACCGGTGGATGCGCAAACACCAGCCGGGCTAAGTGGTGGATTGGAATACTTTCTGTACGGAGCGATTGGATTTACCGTAGTCGCGTTGGCCCTGGCGATATATCTCATAGCGTTGAATAACAAATATCAGAAAGAAGCAGCCCTGCGAAATGGTCACGTCCATGAACACTCGGGAATACGAAAGTGGTGGAGTGCCCTGGATCAAAAATATTTTACCAAAGCGGCTTCCCTGGAGAAAGAAGCAGATGTTCTTTTGGATCACGATTATGATGGCATCAAAGAACTTGACAATGCTTTGCCCCCATGGTGGAAATGGGGCTTTTATATTACCGTGATCGTCGGAGTGATCTATCTTTTCCGTTTTCATGTTACCAATTCGGGGCCTTCGCCGCTCCAGGAATATGATAAGGAAATGGCGGCCGCCGCTGAACAACTGGAAAACTTCAAAAAGAACAGTAAGGAAGCCTTTGATGAAAAGACCGTAACACTTGCTGATGCAAAGGGAATTGCCGAGGGCAAGAAGTTTTTTGCAGGAACGTGTTTTCCTTGCCATGGTACTGTTGGTGAAGGAAATGCGGTGGGCCCGAATCTTACTGATAATTACTGGCTGCATGGTGGTTCGATTGGCGACGTATTCAAAACAATTTCTAACGGTGTTCCTGATAAAGGAATGCAGGCATGGGGTAAAACGTTTTCGCCTGCCGAGATAAGAAATATTACCAGCTATGTTTTGTCATTACGGGGCACCAATCCGCCTAATGCCAAAGCACCGCAGGGAAATTTATATGAACCAGGCAAAGCATCAGACAGCCTCGTTCTAAAAAAGGATTCGCGTTAACTAAAGTCACCAGGCCGCAAAAGTGAAAAACTGAATCATGGAAGCGAAAGACTTTACCGATGTTGTGGAGGAAAAGAAAGAATTCCTTGATCAAAGTTTCCGTGATTCAGTTTCCACCATCAGTAAACAAGGAAACCCGAATTATATATTTCCAAAAAAGCCCCGGGGAAAATTCTATAATTTACGGACAATTGCTTCTCTCATCTATCTGATCATCTTTTTCACGCTGCCCTTTGTTAAGATAAATGGGGAACCCCTTTTTCTTTTCAATGTTGTACAGCGCAAATTCATCTTCTTTGGCCAAATTTTCTGGCCGCAGGATTTTTTCATTTTTGCCATTGGCTTTCTCACTTTCATGGTTTTCATAATTTTTTTCACTGTAGTTTTTGGTAGAGTGTTTTGCGGTTGGGCATGCCCGCAGACCATTTTTATGGAAATGGTTTTTCGCAGGATCGAGTACTGGCTTGACGGTGATGCCAGCGAACAACGCAAGCTGAAGGACATGTCCTGGAACCCGTACAAGATCCGTAAGCGGGCTACCAAGATGGCCGTGTTTTATTTCATTTCATTCATTATTGCAAATTTTTTTCTTGCTTATGTAATTGGTATGGACGACGTGCTGGCTATGGTAAAGCAGGGTATTGGAGCGAATCCAGTTACGTTTGTGTCATTGCTTGTTTTTTCCGCGGTGTTCTTTTTTGTGTATTACTGGTTTCGTGAGCAGGTTTGCATTGTTGTTTGTCCGTATGGCAGATTACAAGGAGTATTACTTGATAAAAAATCGATTGTTGTTGCTTATGATTATGTCCGTGGTGAGCCAAGGGGAAAAATAAAAAAGTCTGACGATTCCTTTACGGATACCGGGGATTGTATTGATTGTGCTGCCTGTGTAAGAGTTTGTCCAACCGGAATTGATATCCGGAACGGAACTCAGCTTGAATGTGTGAACTGCACAGCTTGCATTGATGCATGTAACGACATAATGGACAAGATCGGTCGTGCCAGGGGATTGATACGTTATGAATCGGAGGAGAATATTGCGCACAGTAAGAAAACCAAATTCAATTGGCGTATTGCTGCATATTCATTAGTGTTATTGCTGTTGACATCTGCACTGGTGGTAATGCTAATAACAAGGAATGAGGTAGATGCAAGAGTAGTAAGAACAGCCGGGCAGATGTTTCAAACCCTCCCTGATGGCAGGATAGGTAACCTGTACAACATTAAACTGGTGAATAAAACAAGAAAGGAAATCCCGGTGTTGATGAAGCTCGAGAATATGAAAGGAGATATCGAAGTGGTTCAAAAAAACATGATCGTCCCTTCCGAGTCATATTTCCAAACTTCTTTTTTTGTCAAAATAGACAGGCAATTGATAGAAAAGAGAAAGACAGCGATCGTATTAGGTGTTTACCAGGGCGATAAAAGAATTGAAACAATTAAAACGACATTCCTGGGGCCAGGACTTTAAAACATTCTTATATGAAACTATCTTGGAGCTATATTATTTTGTCCGGATACCTTGTATTTGTAGCCGGGATCGTTTTCCTTGTTTACAAGGCAAGCAGCGAGAAATTTGATCTTGTGACACAAGATTATTACGAACAGGAATTGAAATACCAGGAGGTTATCGATGAGTCAGCCAATACTGCGGCGCTTTCTGCTCCGCTTATTATTGAAAGATCGGGCAGCGATCTGCAGGTGGGGTTTCCCCCTGAGATGAAGGATAAAAAAAAGACTATTGATTTTTATCTCTATTGCCCGGCTGATGCAAAAAAAGACTTTAGAAAAACTATAGAGTCCAAAGACGATGTGTTCTCTCAGCCTCTGCCATCAGCAATGAAAGGTCAGTATCAGCTAAAACTTTCATGGGAGGTTGAAGGTGTGAAATACTATTTCGAAAAAAAACTATTTTTTTGAAATGCCCGTCAGTGCCGAATTCATACTACCCGGATTTGTAATGGGACTTGCCGGAAGTCTTCATTGTGTTGGAATGTGCGGCCCGTTGGCGTTGTCGCTGCCGGTATCACACAACAACAACTTATCACGTATTGCGGGAGGATTAATTTATAACAGTGGACGAATTTTTACCTATACACTGATGGGTTTTGTATTTGGATCAATAGGGAACCTGATCTTTGCTGTGAGGTGGCAAAACAGCTTGTCAATCGCATTGGGAGTTGCTATCCTCATTTATCTCCTGATTCCCAGGAAGTATTTTCATTTTACCACAACAAATGCCCTGGGTAAGCCATTCCTGATGGTGCGGCAGCGATTGGGTAAATTATTTCAATCTAGGAAACTGAGTTCATTATTCTGCATAGGTCTGTTAAATGGATTTCTTCCTTGCGGACTTGTTTACCTGGCCCTAAGCTCGTCGATTATTTCAGCAAGTCCATTGAATGGAAGTATGTTCATGTTATCTTTTGGATTCGGAACATTTCCCCTGATGTTTGCCACGGTGCTCATGGGAAATTATTTGAATCAATCTTTTCGTCGAAAGATACAAGGTGCGGTCCCGCTTTTACTTTTTGTAATGGCCGCCTTACTCATACTTCGGGGATTGAATCTGGGTATTCCCTTTGTCAGCCCGGAACCTGGCAATCATCCACCTGAGGCCATTGAATGTCACTAAGATTCTTTAATCAACGCGGAGCACAGTGGCTGATTTACCTGGTTGTGCTCGATTGTATTTGGGATAATTGTTTGCTCAATAATTCGCGGGGATTGAAACGAGTGTGTTCGCTGACAAACTCAGGATGGAGACGAAATCGTCCAATCGTAGTAATCTCGCTGGTTCGATAATTTTCCACATATTAACAAAATGTCTGCAACAACTAAGACGTTATTGTCATCGTATTTATATTTGTCGCTAATCAAACCCTTTAAATGGTTCCAAAAGGAAAACTTATAGCTATTGGCGGGGCAGAAGATAAAGGCACAGATCTTGAGACGGGGGAAATTCATCGCAACAATCTTAATTTTTTTGAGTTAGGAATTCTGCGTCGTGTAGTGGAAGAAGCCGGCGGGAACAATGCGAGGATCGAGATCATCACAACGGCATCAACAATACCTTTTGAAGTAGGGGAGCACTATCGCAACGCGTTTGGAAAGATCGGCTGCATGAATGTCGACATTATGCACATCCGTACAAGACAGGATACATTAAACCCTGAATATCTGAAACGGGTGATGGAATGTGATGCCGTGATGTTCAGCGGCGGGAATCAATTAAGATTGAGTGTGACCGATGGGGGTACGGAGTTTCTTTCTATAATGAAGAAACGGTATCTGCATGAGAATTTTGTGATTGCCGGGACTTCGGCTGGTGCCATGGCGATGAGCAAAACGATGATCTATGAAGGAAATGCAACAAGGGCTCATTTGAAAGGCGAAGTAAAGATCACAACAGGTCTTGGTTTTATTGATTCGGTGATAATTGATTCTCATTTTGAAAAACGGGGAAGATTTGGAAGACTGGCGCAAGCGGTGGCAACCAATCCAAGCCAGATTGGAATTGGATTGGGAGAGGATACGGGTATGTTGATCCTTGAAGGAAATAGAATGGAGGCAATCGGAAGTGGTTTGGTTGTGATCATCGATGGGCACGATATCCTGCACAGCAACATTGCCGATATTCCTGATGGCAATCCTATTTCAATTGAAAATATAAAAGTTCATTTTTGCGAAAAAGGAAATGGTTATGTGATCGGGGAAAGAAAGTTTTTAATGGAAGTAAGCGAAGGAGCAGTGATCAGGAAAAAGGTAGACGTGGAGTGATCAGAATTCGGAAGTGGATAGTTTCAGTGACGTAAGCTCGGATTTTTATTTGGAGTTGGTATTTGACGTTTGATGTATTATTTGTGCATTCCTTATGGGATGCTTTTTTGTTTTAAATTGTGGCAAAGAGAATTTCATGAAGTTATTTTTCATTACTGCGGTAACACTTTTAATAACATCCGGTTCTTTTCAAAAGAAAACGAGAGTGGTGTTCTTTGGTGATTCGATTACCCAGGCAGGTGCCGCTACCGGTGGTTATATTTTACGAATTGACACACTATGCAAGGCAGAGGGGAAAGGCGAAAACTATGAGTTCATTGGCGCGGGGATCAGTGGCAATAAAGTATATGACCTGTACTTAAGAATGGATAATGATGTGATAGCAAAGGAGCCCGACATCGTCATTATTTATATCGGAGTAAATGACGTTTGGCATAAGTCAACGTCGGGTACGGGAACCGATCCGGTAAAGTTTGAGACGTTTTACCAGGCCATCATCGATAAGTTAAAAGCAAAAAGCATTAAAATCATTCTTTGTACACCGGCTGCAATAGGTGAAAAAACGGACTTCAGCAACCAGCAGGATGGCGACATGAATGAATACAGTAATATTATCAGGCGGATCGCCAAAAAGAATGATTTGGCTATCGTTGATTTACGAAAAGCGTTCCTTGAACATAACTTAAAGAACAACCCGGACAACAAGGATCGTGGTATTCTTACGACAGACAGGGTGCATTTGAATGCCCGGGGTAACCAATTCGTGGCGGAAGAGATGTGGAAAGTAATAAAACATTTGAAATAGTAGGTTTCTCATTTGCAGAATGACCACGGATGAGTATTTTTAATACTCACTATTTCTGGACTTTTGGATGCGAACCACCTTGCTGCTTATTACGGCTACCCTATTTGCTTTCCCTTACCTGATTGCACAACAACCTCGTAATGCCATCAGCACAAAAGCTGCGACCATGCCGGCAAAACAGATCACGTCAAAACTCTTATCAGAGATCTGCGGAAACAATGTTGATGACGACGCGAACGGTTTGAAAGATTGCGAGGATTATTCATGTTATTACAGCGGTGCCGCAGTTTGTAATTGCGAACCGATCGATGTGATATGGATCGGAGATGATAATGGTGATCTTTTCTGGATAAATCATCAGACTGGGGTGGAAACCTTTGGAGGCAATATGGGCCGTTCCATGACTGATATAACCTGGACCCCAGATGGAAAATTATACGGTGTTGACTGGATCGAAAACAAAATCTGGCTGATCGATCCTGCTACTGCGCAGGCCACTTTTATTACTGCAATTCCCGGTTATGATTTTTCCAACGCACTTACTTCTGATGCGAATGGTAACCTGTACCTGGCTTCAAGACTTGCGTTTTCAGGCAATACATACCATATTATTAAATTCAGCTTAGCAAGTGGTGTCGTAACGGTAGTGGCAAACCTTGCCCCTACTAACCTGACAAGCGCTGGGGATCTTGCATTTCATAACGGAACGTTGTATCTAACATG
>DASTIZ010000347.1:0-4554 GCA_035717045.1 Chitinophagaceae bacterium | reverse complement strand
ATGGTGAATGTCCGGCCCCTGTTCTGTTTCTTATCATAGCAATAAAGACCTTTCTCGCCAAATAGCCAAAACCTTTCATCTTTCCTGAAAAAGCTGTTGATATTTTTAAATGGTATCCTGTCATCAAATGTCTCTTTCTTGAGCATCAGCGTATTTGTATTGATGGAATAAATACCATCATCGCTGGCTATGTACATCAGCGAATCAATTGGATAATTGAAGAACTGGTTCACTTCTGGTAAGAAATCAATTGAACGGATCAGTTCAAAACGCTTCGGGTCAGGTGCAGGCCGGAGTACATAAATGAAATCGCTAAGTGATTTAACGAACAATAACCCGTTTTTATCCTGTGCCAGCTTGCCAAATCCATTGTACACACCTGGTTTGAGTAAGTTAATTGTTTTAATGTCCGGGTTGCCGGCAGTATTTTTCATATGATAAAGCCCTGCATAGGTTGAAAACAGGACCGAGCCATCATTCAACCTGATCATGTCTTTTATCCAAATGCTACCCTGGACTTCTTCAGTGATCAATGGATATGGAACTGCCCGCATTTTGTTGGTCTTCAGGTTGACGAGGAATAAACCTTTATTCGTTGCCATCCATGCTTCATCATTAGTTTCAAACAAAAGCTTATAGATGGCTTGATCGTAGGGGGTACCACTTTCAGTTACCGGGGTCTGGTATTTCCGCACCTTCAGATTCTTGTCCAGTAAACCAATTCCTACCATGTTCTGGAACGTGCACCAGAAACTTCCCTGCAGATCACTACCCAATAACGTGACATGATTGTTGCTTTTCCAGCCTGAAGTTTCTTCCTTCGAAATATGTGAAGTGAAGAAAGAGCTCTGGGTGTTGGTATAACTTATGCCGCTCCCAAAACTACCACACCAGAGGTTTTCCATTCTATCAAGGTAAAGAGAAACAATATTATTGCTACAAATGGCAGAGGGATCGAATTCGTTACTCCTGAAATTATTTATGAATTGTTTCGATTTGATATCAAACAAATAAATGCCGTCTGGGCCGGTTGCTGCCCATAACTCATTCTTGCCCGAGATAACGGTATACCTTAATTCTCTTACAGTCTGACCCTGCCATGAATTGAATACCTCGTATTGATTCAACAAAGGATTTAGTTTGACGAGGCCTTTGTTGGTCGATAACCACACCGTTGAATCATTTTGTTGCAGCACGTGAATTACGACCAGTTCGGGTTCAGCACGGGTTTTATTTTTCCCGTTAAAAAAAGTCTCTTCCTTTACTAACTTGTTGTGTTTATAAACCTGGTGAATGGTTCCTTTGTCATATGCTGACCAGAGATGAATTTCCTGGGCTGACTTGTACAATAAAGCATGACTGGTATTGAACGATGCAAGAAATTTTGTTTTCCCTGAGCCTGTATTCATTGAGCGTATTGCTTTTGTTTTGGTATCAAGGAACCAGAGTTCAGCGGGTGAGATAAAACCCAGTGCAACGCAGTACGTATTCTCTTTCGTGCCATCTTCCCGGTCAACACCAAAATGCGTAAATGAAAGTGAACTCCGGTTAAAGCGATCAATTCCACTTTCATTGCCGATCCAGATTTGTTGAGAAGAATCTTCCAGGATGCTTGTAATAAACGTGCCCGCGATCGAAGTTTTTACCTCCGGGTTGTGCAAAAAATTCATGGCCCTGGTACCATCGTGCATGGTGAGTCCATTATGGGTACCAAACCACATGTATCCCCGACTATCCTCGAGAAAATGATAAACGATGTTCTGAACAAGCCCATTTTGAACATTAATATGGGTGAAATTGTGATTGGATGTAGGTTGCCCGGCTTGCGTAAAACATTTTACACAAACAAAAAAGCATGCAAGAATGAAGGCGGTTCGTTGCATGCTTAAATTTACTTGAAAATTAGAACTTGCTGTTTAGCGAAAAAAGTGGCCGCATTTTTCAGCCAGTTCATTTTATTTTGCGTAAAACTTCTACCACAGTTTCTCCATCATCGCTGTTCATTACAAATCGCCCTATGGTAAGAGTTCGATTGGTTAACTCCGGCAGATCATAGCCATTAAACACGGAGGCAATAGAATTAATCGGCACCATGTTCTGCTGGTCTTTCATTTCGCCGGCATCACAGGAGCCATAAACAAGTTTTAAAAAATTTCCCGTTTTGTTTTCCATCTCAATATAACCACCACGGGCATCTGATTGCACTTCCAACTCCACTGCTACTTGTCCCGAACCAACGACACTCATCCCACAAAATTTATCTTCACCTGCAACACGCTTTATAGCGCAGATATCAATATTAATGTCAAGCTGCAGGTTGCCCCTGTACATAATATCATCATCTGCATTCACCTGTTCATAACCGGATACCAAGCCTGCAAGGACAACTTTTCCATCGGGCCGGATTGTGCAATTGTCAAGAGTTCCTGGATCTGATATAAAACCTGTATAAGTGAGCCTGATTTCATAAACACTTTCTTTTGCACCATTGGTGCCTGGGGATAAATTTATGTTTGGGCAGTCGTCATCTATTATTGTTACCGTACCTACGCTGTTTGAAAGCGATGCGCCGACAGGATTGCTAAGAACAATTTCAACTATTTCATTTTTTTCGCAAGCCTGGTCACCGGTTACTGACACGGAAATCTTTTTCACTCTTTCACCTGGATTAAAAGTTATAGTACTGTTTGAAGACCCGCTTTTATTTTTTGAAGTATAACTAATGGTTATTGGTGTCTTCGCAGGTTCTGATAGAATAACCATCACTTCAATTGTCTGCTGACCGCTGTTTCCCTCAACAACGACCGTGTTACCAATACTAACGGTAATGACGGCAGAATGGAAATCTTTGAAGTTAGAATTCCGCGTAAAACCGTTTGATAGCACAAGAAGTATTACAAGTATAAAAAATGATTCAAGCTTTTTCATTGCTTCGTTAATTTGTTATATTCTACCTTATTTATCGATCATTGCCTGTAAACTCAATATTGGAAAATCCCGATAATATACATAACAAGGATTCTTTGTGGGGTCAGGCCCGATATCTCCATTCCACATGTAAACAATCAGTTGAGGTATATATTTAGGCAGATCTTTTTTCATGTAAGCAGGATTTTCTGTTACCAGCAGTATGCCACCATTTTCCTGTGTAGTAAAAATCGGATTGGATATATCCATATCTGCAATACCTTCATCTGTGATTGCAGGAGTTTCGAGTAATCCGGCTCTTGTTGTAGCATCCAGTTCATCCTGGTAATATTTCAATATATCATCGCGATATTTCTGTAGTTTTTTAGTTTGCTCATCTCTTTCTTTTTTTTCCATCAAAAGATTAAGTCCTTCCGGATTCTCGGAAGCTTTCAGGGTATTCGCAAAAAACCTTTCAAAGTATTCAATGCTTCTCTCAAGGTATTGTTTCCTGGTAACCGGTATATAGGGCAACATACCCGGGCGGTGGAGCAATACCATTTTATCACCGCTGCCGGCTTCGGGAGAATACAAATCATAGCCTTTCCATTTCCCGGTTAGTACCGGCATCATCCGAATTGGTCTGCCCTCGATCATGAAGATGTCAACATGATGATCATCGAGCCGGAATTCCCAGAAAAAATTTTCGAGGCTGTTGATACTAACATTTATAACGGGCCCCGCTTCACAGCGCGGGTTCTTTACTATTAAATTGGGAGTTCGTGCATGGCAGCCATAAGCACAAAATTTTACATAGTATTCGTATAAAATGGTTGGAATTCCATTGATAAAAGAATTTCTGAAAGAATTTCGCAAACCACCCTGGATTTCCTGGATTTTAATTTGTGATGCAAAATTTGCATCGAATGCGTAATACGTAACTACCGCATCAAATGCCATAGGTTTCGGATAGATATTCTGTGTCAACTGACGAATTGTGTTCAGCCGGTTTTCAGTCTGCTGTAATTCCTGTTGGGTGGTCTTTGCAGAAAATCTTTTGCTGGCAGCAAGCCAGGCCCCGGGTGTTTTCAGCAACAATTCATCGTTACAGGGAGTTGTTGTTTTTATGTATTTATCCTGGCTCCATGCAAATGAGCTGGGGAAAAGAAATAATAAGAGGATGGTGATTTGTTTTTTCATTTGATGATGAGTTTATTCAGGTAGCTTTTTTTTGAAGATGCAATGGCGTTCCATCCCCAGCGGCTATCAACTCCGGATTCGACTGAATCCGGATCTTTTAGCGTGGTTCCATCTTCACTCAATTGAAAATTGCAGGCGATGAGTTTGCCCCATTTGTCAAATTCAAGACCGAATTGAGACTCTTCCTTGTTTTCCACGCAAAGCGGCTGGTATTTGCTCTCTTCATAGATTGCATCGTAAGAGATATGAGGCCCCCTGCGGCTTACAGGGCCAACAGTTTGTGTCCTTGGGTTGGCGATCTCTGCAGCACCTTTCGGTATATTTGGTTGTCTTTTCTTTGTTTTGGGATTGACTTTTTCATACATCGTATTGCACCTCAACTCAAATTCGTATTTGTAGGGAGTGATAATTTTTTTTACATATTCACATTCAATTTTTTTTACCTTA
>DASTIZ010000346.1:0-2117 GCA_035717045.1 Chitinophagaceae bacterium | reverse complement strand
TGAGGCCCTGATCTCGCTGACCGATAAGATCTTTACCCGCGTTGGTGCTTCCGACAATCTCAGCGGTGGTGAATCCACTTTCATGGTGGAAATGAATGAAACGGCAAGCATCATCAACAATGTCACCGGCCGGAGTCTGATCCTGCTTGATGAAATTGGCCGGGGAACATCCACGTATGATGGTATTTCCATAGCCTGGAGCATTGCGGAACATTTGCACAATTGTGCTCAAAAACCAAAAACACTTTTTGCCACGCATTATCATGAACTGAATGAGCTGGAAGAAAAATTCAATGGTATCAAAAATTACCATATCACCAATAAAGAAGTTGGTAACAAAATTATCTTCCTGCGAAAACTGGCAAGGGGCGGCACCACGCACAGTTTCGGAATTCATGTAGCAAAAATGGCTGGCATGCCGCCATCCCTGATCCAAAGAGCAAATGACATTTTGAAACAACTGGAAAGCAAACATGTGGATGAAACGGAAGACGGAAGTCAGAGGTCTGAAGTCAGAAACCTCGAAAAGAAAGTAAAAGGACTATCGGCACCACAAATGCAGCTTTCAATATTTGATGCACATAGTGAAACCTTTGAGGAAATTAGAAAAATACTTGCCGATATTGACATCAATCGACTCACACCGGTCGAAGCGTTGCTGAAATTGCAGGAGATCAAGAGTAAATTGAAATGAGTTCAAACCCTGGAGATTTGGATATTTGATATTGGATATTAGATATTGGATTTCATCTAAACAAAGTCCATTCCCCAATATCGAATATCCATTATTCTATATCAAACAATGCTTGGCTTATCCGGACATTCATGGTTTTATCCACATCCGCTGCGTTCTTTTTCCCGCCTGTTTGCCGAAAGAAAAATCTTCTTACTTTTAGCCTAAATAATAAAAGTATGAGATTACCAGGACTAACTGCCTTTTTTATGAGTCTTTCCATTCTCTTTTTTGTGTCATGCAAAAGCACGGAAGAAGTAGAGAAAGAGAACATCTACCTTGGTAATGCCCTACCCATGACCGGCGCGCAGGAGACACCGCCGGTAACTACCAGTGCAACAGGCAGCATCGATGCTAATTATAACCGGTTGTCAAGAACACTGTCTTATAAAATATCTTTCAGCGGACTTTCCGGAAATGCCACAGCAGCACACATTCATGGATTGGGTGAAGCCGGCGTAACTGCCGGCGTTGTACAAACATTTGTCGGATTCCCCGCCGCCACATCGGGTACTTATTCAGGTACATTGTTGGTTGATGGAGTAAAAATTAAGGAAGAAGATATCCTGGCAGGACGCTACTATGCAAATATTCATACTGCTGCAAGGCCCGCAGGTGAAATAAGGGGACAGCTGATCCTTACAAAACAATAAAACCTAACTTGCGTGTACAAAGCCACGCCTGGAGCGTGATTTTATTTTGCATCAAACCATATCTTTTTTGAATTATTCCAATCGCCATTATAGTTTATGAATAACTCCTCTCCTGCTTCGATCATTCTGACCGTTTTTATTTTAACCTGGTGATTTTCAAAATCCATTTCATATTCGCAGTTTGACTGATACGCGTGGTTATAAATTGAGATGTACCCAAGCGCCATGCAACACTGCCTGTTATCAGGTCCCCATTCAAAAATATAATCATGAAGCAACGTCTGGTCAAGCAATTTTCTTTCATCTGACGACATAACAATCACCGGAGAAATTTCAATCACAGTATTAGCAGCAATGGGGTGCTTTGTGAAAACACCTCTGCCCTTTTCATGCGTTTCATCAATATACAATGAACGATTGATCATACGTATTATTCAGTGCATCTGTGTTTCATCCGACAGCTATCGGGCGGAAAAAAAGATAGCCACAAGACGCACTGAAACAATGATTAGTTTTGTTTCAGGCTATAAATTAAAAAAACTTCTCCAGCAAATTCAGAATCGCAACCTAATTTTGCAACCCGGTTTATGCCAGAGTACTTAACAGGAAATATCAGAGATCATCTTACCTACCTGCTTGAAAGTGGTAATGAATCCGCTGCCCGTGAATTTCTTGATCACCAGAATATAAGCGATGTGGCAGAGCTGATCAATGAGTATCCTGACCAGGAA
>DASTIZ010000345.1:0-11045 GCA_035717045.1 Chitinophagaceae bacterium | reverse complement strand
AGCTTGCCATCTACACCAGGATAGACAAGTGATGTTGTAGGCGGAATGTCCTGCCCTTCGCCTGAATAAATGTTGATACAAAAAACTAAAGCAGTAATCGAACAGATTTTAAAGCTCATATTCAGATTTACATTATTGATTTAGTCACGAATCCAAATTCGCATATGGCAATGCTTGATTTATTGCCTTTGCTTTTTCTTCTTCCAGTTTCGTTTCTGCATTTGATTCATCCTGACATCCTTTGAACAGAAATTTGTCAAGGCTTTATCATCGGTTATCGTCGCCCATTACGTCATAGCCACGCCACTTAAATTCTTTGGCAAGGCCAGAAGCTGCAGGCCATGCGATTTTATGTTGTTCGCTTGCTACCCATTTACGGCGGTTTTCTTCGTTGTCAAATGAAATTTGAATTTGGTAGTTATACCTGGTTGGCTCTCCCTGAATTTCTTTTTCGATGTTGTCAGGAAAAATGCGAAGCAACTTAGAGCCAAGATAACCCTGTTGCACCGTCATGGCGGGCACGTAAACAGAACTGTACATTTTTTCAAAAGCTTCCGCATTTTCTTTTGGAACAACAAAATCCATTTGCAAAGCCATAGCTTTTAGTTTTGATGGTGCATGCTGGCGGCCCGGATCATTTTGCGTAGAACTTGCAATACCAGTTACCAACAATTCCAAATCATCTTTACTTGTGTTAGCAATTGTTATGGCTTCACCCATAGAGCTATGGAAAGCATCATCGGCTTTTATAGAAGAAGAATCTGAATTAAGTGTAATAGTTCCTGAGCCTTTAATGACATAAAATACTTCTTCGACACCATCCAGTTGTCTTTTGGCAGTGGTGCCGGAAGGAATAATAACATGATCTACATGATCCCATGCGGTCGAAAAAATGTCAGTCCCGAATATGCGGCGGTAAAGAATTCCTTTTCCTGTGTAGGCATTGCTGTTAGGCCTTAACGATTCTTTTTTCAGCTGACTGGAAACAAACTGAGGAATGGGATCCAATGCAACGCCAACACGGGGGTCGTTCAAATCAAAATTATCACCACGGCCTTTTGTAGTGCTCACTGCAAAATTCAGCCAGCGGAGTGTTTTGCCACTCGAATTATAAATGCCATGAGCGTTACCCATTTTGCATGGGACGAGGGCAGGCCCTTTAATTTTGGACGTGTGACCGTTAATGGTGAATTCGGCTTCGCCATCAAGTATCACATACATCTCTTCAATGGTGTGATGAAAATGCTGTCCAATGCCGGCTTTGTCGGGAATCTCTCCGGCATGGAGATAAAGAAAATTGGTAGCCAAAGCCTGGTTTCCAATAAGCCCTGTGAATTTCATGTGGCCGGCACCGGCATGTACGGCATTTAGTTGCCTGTAGTTCGCCGGGTTGTTGCTTACGATGCGTTTGCTGATCGATTGAGAGAAAGCGTTTAGTGCAGTTACCGTAAGCAGCAGGAAAATGGTCGACTTCATGTGGGAAAATTTAATTAAAATAAAAAAGATTGAAGGTTGGATCTTTCAGACGGTTCATTGAATTGTGGTTTTAAAAACGAAAGTTCAATTTTTATTCTGATCTCCGATAGCAACCACCGGTGCTCACAAGTGGTTTGCTATTGATCAATACTTTGCAGTTGATTAATTACTAATCCGGCCTTTGGAGTTACGCAAAAAACGGCACGTTCGGTTGCGCATACTTCTTCATTCCTTCTTCGTTAAGATCAACCCCAATTCCCGGTTTGTTTGAAACTGTGATAAAGCTTTTGTCTATCCATTCACCATCAAATTTTACAATCTCCTTAAACATAGGCTGAGTATGAAAATATGATTGCCATTCCATGATCATGAAATTTGGTACGGAGGCACACACGTGTGCACAGGCCATGGCACCAAGGAAAGAGGCAACCATGTGGGGTGCAAAAGGCACATAATAAAGATTGGCCAGGTTTGCAATACGCTGTCCTTCACCAAGGCCTCCGGCTTTTTGAAGATCAGGCATGACGATGTCCACGGCGCCGATCTCCAATAATCTTCTGAAGCCATAAGCGAGATAATGGTTTTCGCCGGCGCAAATTGGTGTGCTTGTAGAATCTGTTATTTTTTTATATGCTTCCGGATTTTCTGCCGGGATGGGTTCTTCCAGCCACATTAAGTTCAAAGGCTCCATCAAT
This sequence comes from Chitinophagaceae bacterium, assembly GCA_035717045.1. Lineage (GTDB taxonomy): Bacteria > Bacteroidota > Bacteroidia > Chitinophagales > Chitinophagaceae > VBAS01. The sequence goes on along the minus strand of DASTIZ010000345.1, from coordinate 8,874 downwards.
TTGGCGACTTTCTCGCCCGTTGGAGCGTCGTAGCGTCCGTGCATGTCAACACAAATGTCAATGTCCGGACCAACTGCTTCCCTTGCCGCGGTCATTTGTTCCACCATGCGGCGTAATTCCATAGGGCTCGCGGTCCAGTTATATCTGTCGTATTTACCCGGGTCGCCTGCCTGGTCCAGATCGAATTTAATTGCATTAAATCCCATCTCCTTGGATTTTTTTGCTGCATCGGCAAAATCTTTTGGCTTCGGGTTATTTGTTTGATATAAAGCAGTGTCGCAATATACTCTTACTTTATCACGAAACTTGCCGCCCAATAATTGATAAACCGGGATATTTAATGCCTTGCCTGTTAGGTCCCAAAGAGTCGATTCAATGGCAGATAATACAGCTATATACATACCTGCCTGGGCTCCCTGGAAAACGCCACTTTTACGTAATTCCTCGAATATGCGGTGAACGTTGAATGGGCTTCTGCCCCTGAGGCGATTACCGAGGCTTTTAACCAGATAATACGTACCCGGTATAGCGTCCACTCCTTCACCATAACCTATAATGTCCTGGTTGGTAGTCATTTTTACGAACAAACTTCCTCTTATATAGGCGCAGGTTACTTCTTTTATTGTCAGATCAGAAGGAGCTGAAGCTTTGGGTGTTTTTTCAACAGCGTCTTCTAATCCTCTACCAAAACCGGCGAGAGAGACAAATGGTGTCATTGCTGAAGCTATTGCAGCTTTACCGATAAATGATCTTCTTGAAGTTGACATAACGAATGTTTTGATTAATGATTGATAATTTTTGTTTGACGTACTTGTTCGGTTATTACTCCTGGCCTTACCATGTTCTGTCTTTTAAATAATTCTGTATTGTTGCTTTGGGTACAGGTAATTTATCTATATGATCATTGAGCCATTTGGAAAAGTCTTTTTCAATTTCATCTGACCAGCGCGTATCAATTTGTCCTGCGGTATACTTCCCTTCTTTCAACCGCTGATGACCGAACATATCTCTTAGCCGAACGATCTCCGAAGTGACGACCACTCGTTCTGCCAGGTGGGGCGGAACAATTACAACCACTCCCATTTTCCCTAATACGACGTCGCCGGGCATTACGGTTACTGTACGAATGCGTGTCGGGCGATTGATTCCGACGATCATGGTTGTAAGATCCCTGGTATTACCAGCTCCCGGATTATGAAATGAAGGATCATAACTTGTATAAAAAGAAGTGAAGCCGCCGATTTCTTTCAGGCCTTCCAAATCTCTTATGGCGCCATCATACACGATGCCGTTTCCGGTTCTTGCATAAATGGCATTGCCTACATTATCACCAATGGTAGGTCCGTTCCTTTTTGCACCAAATTGATCGGCTACATATACATCGCCTTTTTGCAATGTTTCCACTGCCCATACGTTTTGAGCCCTCCTTCCTTCTTTCTTTCCCATTGAGTCAATGGCTCTCCATACGTCGGGACGCCCCGGCATAAATGTGGCTGTTACTGCACGACCTACCAACACACTATCCGGATTGATAACCTCCCAACCTTCGGCAATTTGGTACCGGTAACCGGCATTGCTCATAGTGGCCCAGGCTTCCTCCACACTTACTGCTTTCATTCGTTTGATGATATCATCGGGAACTTTTGGACGACCGTCAGGAAAACGTTCTCCTTTCCAGTCAGGAGTCAGTGCAATGAGTTCTTCTTTTGATATCTGCACAGATTGTGCTTTCAGTTGATGCGTTACCACAAACAGCAGGAGAATAAATAATAAGCGTTTGGTTATGAACATAACTATTTAGTTTTTGGTATGAAGAATATTTACATCGCGTTTGCTTTTGCTGTTTCTTTTTGTTCAACATGGCTTTCTTTTTCAGGAGCATCTTCTTTTGGCGGATGATTATGCCACCAGCTAGCCAATGAAGAGCCATTCACATTCATTACGGGACCGAAGATGGCCGGCGCCAATCCTGCCGTTGCAATCTTTCCCATTGTCAATGCAAGGCCGGTCGCCAATCCTGCATTTTGCATTCCCACTTCAAGTGAAATGGTCCTGCTATCTCTTTCGCTGAATTTCATAAGGCGGGCAGACCAATATCCAAAAAAGAATCCTGAAACATTATGGAGGAACGTAGCAACTAATAACAATGCTCCCACCTTCAAAAGATTATCTCTTCCTGCTGCCACCATAATAGCCAGTATCAAAGCTATCCCACCCATCGAAAGCAAAGGGAGAATCTTATCAAGCCAGTTAAATCTTCCACGCATGAGATAGTGAAAAGCAAGCCCTCCCACAATAGGAATGATCACAATCTTTGTGATGTCCCACACCATGGCCCAAAAATCTATCTGCACAAAACCTCCTCCCAGCCACTGCAAAAGCAATGGCGTCAGAAAAGGAGCGAGTAATGTGGAAATGGTAGTTACTGATACGGAGAGTGCAAGGTTTGCTTTTGCCAGGTAGGCCATAACGTTAGAGGCTAAACCACTGGGGCAACATCCCACCAGAATAATTCCGGCTGCTATTTCACTGGGGAAATTAAAGAGCACCGCAATGGCCAATCCGACAAACGGCATAATCAGATAATGAAATACCACACCCACAATGATTCCTTTGGGCATGCGGACTACGTTGGCAAAATCTTTCAGGCTGAGTTCTGTGCCCATGCCAAACATGATAATCTGTAACAGTGGGATAATGAGGTTCGACAATTTGAAATCACCAACCGTTACAAAATATTCCGGATGATACATGGCAAAGCTTACCACTCCAATGATCATTACGGTGTACGAAAGACCCTTGAGAAATTTGTTTCCCCGGAATGCAACGGCAAGGCCAAAGAAAAATAAGATCAAAAGCCACCCGCCCCAGTTGTGCAGTCGTTTGATTGTAACAGAAATCCATGCGATCAAAAGAAAAGCCGCAACCAGATAAAAAAAGTTGTAAACAATTTTCTTATTCATAGCAGGTAATTAGCAGTTGCTCGTTCTAATTGTTTTGCTGCAAACCAGCAATGTCTTCAAATTCATCAAAAAGCTTTGTGCTTAAACGTTCGAAAATGGCGTACTGTCTCCGATGGATCGCATGATTTTGTTGTTGAGGATGAAAGCCGTCCAGTAGTTTCACCTTTTGGGCCGCTTCCTCCAAATTTTTATACATACCTAATTCCGTAGCACTCACTAAGAAACCGCCACAGGCAACACTATCAGAACCCGAACTTTGTTTTATTTGGACTGGCTTGTTGAAAACATCAGCCAATAGCTGAGTCCAGAGAGGATAAGCAGCAAATGTTCCGTTAGCAGACAGGCTTTTGAATGAACGATGTTCTTCCAAAGTTTTTCCAATACTGTAAAAAGCGTATATAATTCCCTCGATCGTGGCCCGAATGAAATGTTGTTGCTCGTGTTTGATGTTCAATCCAAAATACATTCCCCGTGCATTGGCATTCCATATCGGGGCTCTTTCGCCTTGCAGGTACGGAAGAAAAATCAATCCTTGAGACCCGGCAGGAACTTTAACAGCTTCAGTAATCAGGTTTTCCATGCAGTGCTCCAGGTCAAATGCTTTTCTAAAATCACCAAATTGCTTTACGTACCATTCAAACGCTGACCCTGCATTGTTGGTTGGGCCACCCGAAACGTAATTGCCTTCGGTAAGTACGTAATTAAACAGCCGTTGCTTTTCATCCTGTAGCACTTCTTTTCCGATGACTCTTACGGCGCCGCTTTCTTCAATTGTGACTGTCGCGTTTCCATCGCCCCAAACCCCGGCGCCTAATGTAGCCATGCAACCATCACTTGAGCCGGCGATCAATTTCACATTGTCATGTAGGCCCAATGAATTTTGATATTCCTTCTTCAGGCTTTTGAGTGAATAAACAACGGGGACTATGTCTGCCAGGTTTTCGTTATTTATGCCTGCATGCTTCAAGGCATTGTCTTCCCATTTCAGTGAATAAATATTCATCATACCTGTTGCAGAGGCCACACTGTAATCAACCACATACTCGCCGGTGAGTTGTTGAAGGATGTAGGTTTTAACAGACAAAAACTTCTTTGTTGCGGCAAAGCGATCTTTGTCGTTGTTTTTTAACCAGGTGATTTTATTAAGTGGCGACATGGCATGTATCGGTGTGCCGGTTGTGTTGTACAATGCCTTACCAAGATCACAGCTTTTCAATTCATCGGCTTCTTTCTTTGCACGGTTATCTGACCACACGATTGCATTGCCGAGTGGTACTCCGTTTTTATCAATAGGCAACACGCTGTGCATGGCTGAATTAAAACAGATACTAACAACCTGATATTTTTTTGAATGAATCTTTTCATTCAGAAAATTCTTCAGTATATACAGCATGGTGATGAAGATCTGTTCGGGATCCTGCTCACTGAAATCAGGCCTTGCATGAAAGGTAGGGTAGGAACCTTTTGAAGAACCTATCAGATTTCCGTTCAAATCAAAAGCTGTAACCCTGATAGATCCTGTACCTATTTCGATGGTAATAATGCATTCCATATTAAAATTTTAATCAGTTTGAGGTATGTTTTTCTTTCGAAAATCGCTGGGTGTATAGCCCGTTAGTTTTTTGAAAGTGGTAGCAAAATGTTGTGATGAATAAAAACCGACATCCAATGCTATATCGGTTACGTGCACATCAGGACGTTTTAATAATTTGATGGCTTCAGAAATACGGATATTAATTAGATAGTTCAACGGAGAAAAACCGGTATAGTTTTTTACTTTCTCTGAAAAAGCAGTTGTGCCTAATCCAACCAAAGCGGCCATTTCTTCAAGTGTCCATTGATGCGAAAGATTTTCACGAAGCGATTGTTCCAGCTTCATGAATGTTTGGGGGAAATCTCTCCTTGAGCTATTCTGTCGCGTCAATTGTCTTGCCATCAGAATGAACAGCTCATCGATCATTTGATTGATACGAACAGTATAACCAATCTCCTGATTAATCAATTCGCTATGCATGTTTTGAAACAACTGACCAACTTCTTTTACTTCAGAGAGCACGGGACAATTATTAAGCGATAAGATCCTTCCAATTGGTGCGCATTCATGATCAGAGAGGCGGCTCCATCTGCCCATTGCAATCTTGCCATTTCGTTCAAGGTGTTCCAACTCAAGATGCATCCAGGAAACCGTTCCTATATCAAGCAAATCTTTTTCACCACCGAACCTCTGACCAGGTAATATAACAGCAAGATCACCGGGATAAAGGATATAGCGCTTTTCTTCTATCATCCAATCAAAGCGGCCATCAATCACATAATAAAAGCAAAGAAATCCTGATACTTGTTTCTTCAAAGAATCAAACTGTATCACGTTGATTTTTCTTGAAGCAAATTCAACAATGTGAGGGAAAGCATTAAGTTCTTTAGATTCTTTTCTTAAAAAGTATTGGTTCATGCAATCGCAAGTTTCAGCATTTCTTTGGCGATATTACTAATAAAAGCGTATGGGGCTGTACAATATTCTTCACCGTATTTTATTGGAAGTTTTTTGTTGGCGAGTTCAAATACTTTTATGATTGTTTAAGAGATATTTCATCCTGAGCGAACCAAAAGTCACTATTGAACATCCCGCTGAAAATTGCGGCAAGTTCCTTTCCTCTTAACAAAACTGTGCCTGTTGTTTTTAAATTAAAAAATTTATGCAATGAAAAAGAGACTCTTTTTTTTCCTGGCAGCAATTTGCTCCATCGGACACAATTCATGTCAAAAAACTATTAGGGATTCCAACCAGGTTGACTTGGGTGAGCTTGCAACCAGAGCCAATCTTGTACGCAACTCTACCTTTTTTGATCCTGCTGGTTTGGTTTCAGCCAGTCAGCATGGAGAATTAGACACGATTCAAAAAGGTTTTAAATTCACGGAAGGTCCTGCAGTTGATAGAGAAGGGAATGTATTTTTCACCGATCAACCTGATGACAGGATTTACAGATGGGATGCAGCCACCGGTGCGATCACTGTGTTCTTGCAAGGCACTGGTCGTTCCAATGGAATGGCTTTCGATAAGAATGGAGATCTCATCGCTTGTGCCGACATGCATGGAGAACTATGGAAAATACATATGGATGGCAGCCATGAAGTACTGGTGAATAATTACAACGGTAAGCTATTAAATGGGCCAAATGATGTTTGGATCAATCCTGTTACCGGAGGTATGTACATTACTGACCCCATATTCCCACGCAATTATTGGGATGCATCTGATCCCCGCAAGCAACCATGGGAGCCCACACACTCAGAGCAAGCTGCTACCGGCAAAGGTGGTCATGTGTATTACCTTGCCCCGGGTAGTCAGACATTAGTTAGGGTAACAACAATGGGAGGATGGAACGCCGATATATGGCCAAACGGTATTACAGGAACTCCTGATGGTAAAAAACTGTATGTAAATAATTGGACTTATAATGGTACTGGAAAAATTTGGTCTTTTGATATCAATGCTGATGGCACGCTTTCCAACATGAACGCAGTCGTTAGCAATTTAAATTTCTGCGATGGCATGTCACTGGATGAACTGGGAAATATTTATGTTAGCGGCGGAACCGGAGTAAATGCCTATGATCCGAAGACCGGGAATAAGATCCTCACGATTCCTGCCGGTGGCGGCACCAACAATGTTTTTGCCGGCAAGAACAATAAACTCTTATTTATTACGGTTCCGGACAGGGTAACTTCCGTAAAAATGAATGTAAAAGGAGTAGAAAGATTTAAATAGAAGACATAATTAAATTATGGAACCCGATGCGATGAACGCGATTTTTATTAAATAGTTTACATTGATTTCCGAATGTAAACTTGTTGCCCGTGGATTCCATTTGTGTACTGCCTGATTTGAATATTTATAAATAATGACGCGCGGCGACAGATAACTCTTTATGTTCCGTTAAGAGGAATATGTACATTCTCATACATTCAAAAGTCCTTACCGTGTTATCATGCAATAAGTGCACGTGAACCTGTGTAATATTTTACGCTGTGATTTCTTGGAAGTTTTTTTTGAGAAGTTGCGATACTTTGTATTCATACTTTTATTTTGACAACTGCTGATTTAATCACCAATAATAACTTGCCATTATGAGAGAAAAACTAAAGCTGGTTATTTTGCCAGCTCTGAGCAAATCGCTTTTTTTGTTTTGCGTGATCTTATTTTTTTCTGCAGCAGCTCTATCCCAATCAGTGACAGGCACTGTTAATGATAGGGAAAACAAGCCCGTCACGGGTGCAACAGTTGCTGTAAAGGGCACAACCAAAGCGACTGTTACAAACTCTGACGGTAGCTTTACTATTAACGCTGCTGGTACTGATGTTCTGGTAATTAGCTTTGTAGGATATGTAACGCAGGAAATTCCACTCAATGGTAGGAGTTCACTGTCTGTCAGCCTGGTTCGGGTTGAAGGGGCTGATCTTGCCGAAGTGGTGGTTACAGCACTGGGTGTCAGGCGTCAACCAAAGAAGTTGGGCTATTCCGCAACACAGGTCAATCCAGATGAACTGGTAAAGAATAGAACCACGAACCTCGGTGAATCCCTTGAAGGAAGAGTAGCGGGCCTGAATATAACACCGCCGGCAGCCGGCGCTGGCTCAAGTAACCAAATACGCTTGCGTGGGCAAGTTGGTTTTGCAGGAGCTGATAATTCACCGCTTATTGTAGTTAATGGCATTCCTATTGATCAGGGAGCAAGGAACGCAGAAGGAAATGGCCAACAACGTGATCGCGGAGATAATTTAGCCAACATTAACCCCGATGATATTGAAAGCATAACAGTTTTGAAGGGTTCTACGGCTTCTGCGCTTTATGGTTGGAGAGGATCACGTGGTGCGATTATCATTACTACAAAGTCCGGTCAAAAAAATCAGGGCATTGGAGTAGATTTTACTTCCAGCTATACAACTTCGGAAGCTCTGAATTTTATGGACGAAATCCTACAAACTGAGTACGGCCAGGGCCAGGGAGGGGTGAAATTTACAACTGCAGGACAGGCCCAGGCTAATGGCCAGTTTGGCTGGGGTGCAAAGCTGGATGGTCAGCCTACAATCAACTATGATGGAGTTATGAGACCCTACTCCGCCTATCCCCACCAGCTTTTCGACTTTTTGCGAACCGGCACAAATCTTACCAACACACTTGGATTGTCCGGCGGTGGTCCAAATGGAAGTTTCAGGGCATCCTTTTCAACCACAAGTGCAGACGGCATAGTGCCAAATAATGAATATAAAAGAAGAATCTTCAACGTAGGGATCAATCATAACATTACTAGTAAACTCAAGCTGCAGGTAAATCTTAACTATGCCGATGAGGATTATATCAACCCACCGCAAATCGGTACACAAGGTGATGGCCCTGTAAATTTCTTTAACAGAATGCCCGTTTCCGTACCACTCGAGGCGTACAGGGAGCATGCCATCGATCCGGCTACCGGCGCCGAATGGAAAACCAACGGCTTCCTCGGTACAATTAATAACCCCTACGTTCCGATACAAACAGGCCAAAAATACCAGGAAGACAGAAATCGCCTTCTCGGAACGACTACATTACGTTACGAAATCCTGGACTGGCTCTATGCCCAGGGCAGGTTCAGCTATGATAAATATAATAGCTTCACCGAGTCCAATACAACCAATGCTACCGGAGCTGCCACACGCATTAATAGTAGTGATGGCACATACAGAGGGAGCTATAATATTGGTCATACCTGGACAACCGATCTAAATGCGGACTTCCTCGTCGGTGGCAACAAGGAATTTGGAAAGTTCTCTGTTGAGGCCAGCTTCGGTGGAAACACGCAGAGATCGGAGTTTCATAATATAAGTGAAAGTGCCACAAATTTTACTGTTGCCAATCTTTATACGATAAGCA
>DASTIZ010000344.1:0-5508 GCA_035717045.1 Chitinophagaceae bacterium | reverse complement strand
GAAAGCCGAGGACATCAATAAGGCAAAAGAATTTTCAAAAGATTTGAAAGCTGATATGCGGGCGGGAGGAAGAACGGTAGAGCCTGAAATTTCATACGTGACAGTTATTCGTGATGATAGCAGTTTTGCGGATGCTAAAGAACGAGCACTGGTTTCATATCATGTGAAAGATTTTGATTCATGGTTGAAGGCTTATGACGAAAAGGCTAGAACACCAAATGAGCCATATGGATTGATCGAGCGCGGGCTCGCAAGAGGAATTGACGACCCGAACATGGTCTACATTTTATATGCTGTTTCGGATATTAAAAAAGCAAAAGCCCGTCTGTCTTCATCTCAATTAAGAAGAATTTTGAGAAATGCAGGCATGGATAGCAGGATGAGTGTAAAATTTTATAAAGTTGTTCAGTAAGTTCGGCAACTAATAATTAATATTTAGTAATTAATAATTTGATAATTATTCCGGAGCAACTATCCACAAATAACTCATTATTAATTCTTCAAAATTGTAAACTCTACTCTTCGGTTCAGCTGCCTGTTTTCCGGAGTATCATTAGTCGCTACGGGCACTGTTTCGCCGTAGCCATGGGAAATTATCCGGTTAGCGGCGATACCTTTTGACAGTATATATTCCATTACCGATCTTGCCCGGTTATCACTCAACTTAAAATTATATTCATCGGAACCATAGCTGTCTGTATGTGCACTCATTTCAATTTCAATAGCCGGATTGTCCTGGAGTAATTTGACCACCCGGTCAAGCTCGACAAATGATTCCGGCCGAAGGTCCCATTTATCAAAATCAAAAAACACATTGTTTAGCCTTACCACCTGCCCAATCTCGATGGGAACCAGGTAGAGATCTTTGTGTATTTCTCGATAACCAATCTTGACAAGTGAATCAAGATTTAAGTTTTCAGATTGTGCAAAGAACTTATCAGCTGTCGCCCGTATCAAATAATTCTTATCATAAGGCAAAACGATCTTGAAAGACCCATCAATTGCGCTCGAAATGCCATTGCCGGCTTCTGTACCGTCAGGCAAGGTTTCATAGATCAATGAAGCAGCCAGTGGTTGTTTGGTTTTTGCATTGTAGACATTACCTGTTACCATCACGATCGGTTTTGGTCTTTCTTTTTCCAGCAGTTTTACTTTTACGATATCTGATTCTCCGAATCCGTTTTCAATATTGGTCAGGTAAGCAAATTCACCACCGGCATCAAGCGTGAAAAACGCATCCCAATCCGGGGTGTTTATGGGAGCGCCAAGATTCACGGGGTCGCTCCATTTCTGCCATGTTTTATCGAGTCTTTTTGCCATCCAGATATCATTATCACCCAGCCCCCCGGGACGATCGCTGCTGAAATAAAGTGTTTCGCCGTCTGCTGCCAGGTAAGGGGTCATTTCATCATATTTTTCCAAATTGATTTTTTTTCCCAGGGACCTGGGTTCTGACCATGTACCATCGGGCTGATGGAAGCTGACATAAATATCATTCAGAAAACTTCCTTTCTCCGTTGTCATATAAAGAAGCAATGCCTTTCCATCATGTGTCATAGTAGCTCCGGATCTTGCGCCGCGATCATATTTCCAATAATTTTTTATCATCAGCGCTTCTGGTTTACTCCAGTAACCATCTTCCTGCAGATAACAAAGACTCACGCCATTGCCGGCATAATCACCGTTAACGAATGCACCTCTGATCAATATCCTGTTGTTATCCGGCGAGATCCAGAAAACGGAGTTATAAAGTGCCGTGTTCAAAGGATAGCCAAGATGAACTGCCTCGCTCCAGGTCCCATTTTCATCACGCATGGAGAACCAGATGTCCTGCGAGTTTCGGACAGTATTATAGTTTGTATTGTATGGGTGATTTTCACGAATAAAAAATAATAAGTTACCATCGGCCGATATAGTTGGTCTTAATTCGTTGAGAGAAGAATTTACGACCGCTCCCATATTTTCCACTTTGATAATGGTGGCCGCAGTGATGACATTATCTTTTTGCTGAACAAGTTTTAGCGTATCATTGATTGTTGTGTCACGGGCAGGTTGTGCCTGTAAGGAAAAAAAAGATAGAATGATGAAAAACAGGAGTAAAGTATTTTTCATGGGATGGATTGCCGGCGTAAAATAATAAAAACAGGATGGTTAAAGGAGGGGGAACATACTTGTGGGTTTTGCGATAGACAAGGGAAAGCGGGTGATGAGCGAATGGAACTCACCGCATTAACGATACACCCAAAGCAGGATTGGCTTGCCTGATTTATTGATTAACCGGGAGATCTTATCAAAGAATTTGTACGAAACCATTACACACCCAAGGCTATTGCACAAAACCCGTGGATATATTTCTTCATCAGGCACACAATTATAACCATGTATGACCACGGCCCGGTTGTATGCATTGGAGTTTGTATTGTCAAGTCCCGTTAAGCGATATGACTTGCCGTATTTACCAGTGTAGAATTGCCCAACCTGGTATTTGCCCAATGAACTGCAGCCGCTTCTTGATTCATTGGAAAACCTCGGACGTGCGAGAAACGTCTCATTGCAGCTTCCATGTGCCACCAGGCCTGAATAAACAATAGAATTCCTTTTAAGATCATAAACAAAAAAACGATTGCGTCCACTGGGCAGGTTCATATCGACAAGAAAACAATATTCACTTGACAGGTTGTTCCTGACCGAGTATTCAAAAGCTCTCTTTGCGATCAGGTTTCGCACGGCAACATTTTCCGGTGATGCTGAAGTTTGCTCATTTTTTGCCTTTTCTTCACCGGGAGTTTCGACCTTGGCGGTATACACAGGTGCGGGTTTCTTTTTAGTCTTCTTTTTCTGCACCTTGGTTTTTTTAGCAACAGGGTTCACTTTTTTGTCAACTACAGAAGCAGGCGTTGTGTCTGCGCTGGTATTTTCTATCGTCGTATACGCGATTATGAATACAAGGGTTGCTGCGAGAAGCGGTATGACCACAATCTTTCTTTTCACAGGGTATAGTTTACTTACAAGATAATAGAAAGCGGAGGAAGAAAACAGAAAAGGAAACCCGAATAAAAATTTCACGGAAAATTCATAAAGATGACCGTGGGCAGGTACTGAGAAATAGTACGATTTATTGAGCATACTATCCGGGAATCAGATACGCCACGATGTTTATCTGCATGTGGCCTTATTATTTAACGGGTCTTATCGTTCAATGAAAACGCCACCCTACGCATTCATTTCTTCCGGTACAGTCGCCTTAACTTTGTTCGCAAAATTTAACTAATGGAATTAGGCATTGGTATGTTTGGCGATAATCATTACGACAAAGATGGTAAGCCGCAGTCGCCCGGTCAACGATTAAATGAGTTGATTGAAGAAATAAAATTGATGGACGAGGTGGGGCTTGATTTTTTTGGAATTGGTGAACACCATCGTCCGGATTACGCGGTCTCAACTCCTGAAATAATTTTAGCAGCAGCGTCTGCAATTACCAGGAACATAAAATTGGGCAGCGCCGTTTCAGTAATAAGTTCTTCAGACCCCGTAAAACTTTACCAGAGCTTTGCTACACTCGATCTTATTTCAAATGGCAGGGCCGAATTAATGGCCGGCCGGGGTAGCTTCATAGAATCTTTTCCCTTGTTTGGTTACAGCCTGGATGATTATGATGAATTATTTGAAGAAAAACTGGAATTGTTACTCAGGATAAATAGCGAAAACCCGATAACCTGGCAGGGTAAATTCAGACCGCCACTAAACAGGCAACTGGTGTTGCCCCGCGCTGTCGATGATCATCTTGATATCTGGGTAGCCGTGGGAGGAACCCCTGAATCTGTGCTCCGGGCAGCAAAGCACGGTTTGCCAGTGATATTTGCGATCATTGGTGGCAATCCTGCACAATTCAAGCCGTTGTTTGAATACTACAAGAATGCATATCAGCATTTCAGGCACGACATGAATAAGTTCCAGGTCGGTGTACATATGCATGCGCTTTTTGGTGATGACAGTAACAAAATTGCCGAAGAGTACTACCCGGTTTATTCGGCACAGATGGACCGGGTAGGGCAGACTCGTGGCTGGCCCCCTTATGAGCCGCGACAATATGCAGCAGGCAGAACGCGCCGAGGTCATTTAATAATTGGAAATGCAAATGAATCGGTCGACAAGATCTTATACATGCATGAATTGTTTGGACTGACCCGTTTTTCGGCCCATATGGATGTGGGAGGACCTTCCCATCAATTATTAATGAGATCAATTGAAATATTCGGGACCAAAATTGCACCTAAGGTTAGAGAAGCATTGAAGTCTATCACCATAGTAGAAGAAAACCTGGCAAATAAAAAAGGAGACTGATGTGTTCAGTCTCCTTTTCGAATTTTCATAGTTTGTGGTAATGATTAATAAACGATCTTTATTTCCACTCTGCGATTCTTAGTCCTGTTTGCTGTTGTATTATTATCCATGATCGGGGTTGTTGAACCAAATCCTTGTACTTCGATACGATCTTCACTGATGCCTTTGCTTACTAAATAAGCTTTTACTGCCTCAGCGCGTTGTTGACTAAGGTTATCGGCATTCTTTTCGACGTTGTCTGTATGTCCTTCGAGCCTGATTTTCATTTCAGGATGCTGTTTCAATACAGTAACAATTTTGTTCAACGAAGTATTTGCTGCCGAAGAAAGTTTCGCACTATTTGAAGTGAATGTCATGCTTTGAGATGAACTACTTATTAGTTTGCTCACATCTGCAGGCACGTCAGGACAACCATTATTTGTTCTTGAACCTGCTACATCAGGACATTTGTCAGATTCATCATCAATACCATCATTATCTCTATCAGTTACAGGGCAACCATTTCTGCTTGCAGGCCCTGCCTGGCTGGGACATTTGTCTTCTTCATCATTAATGCCGTCACCATCACTATCAGGTATGGGGCATCCCTGGTATTTCGCTGTACCTGCCTGGTTAGGACACTTATCTTCTTCGTCATTGATACCATCTTTATCGGTATCGGGTATCGGGCATCCATCGTATTTAGCTGTTCCGGCTTCATTAGGACATTTGTCAACTTCATCATTGATGCCATCCTTGTCTGTATCCGGGATTGGGCAACCATCATATCTTGCCACACCTACTTCACTGGGGCACTTATCATTTTTATCGATCACGCCATCACCGTCGGAATCCGCTTCAACCTTTTTACCAAACAGTTTCAACTTTAAGCCAGCCTGAATCACCCTGTTCCTGTATTCCAGACCATTGCTATGTACGTCGTCGTTATTCAGGTTTGTTAGGCCATGGATGTAACGGCCAAAAATGGTGACTCTTCCATGAGGGAACAATTCCAAACCACCAAAGAGTGACATGCTTGTCTTCTTAAAATCGTCTTCGGTCACATTGTTGGTTGATACATCGTCCTCAATTGAAGAAACGAAATCAACTTGCGGCCCCGCCGTGATTGCGACCTTATCACCTGCGTGCAGCTTTAACGCTAATGGAACCGAAATGTAGCTGATC
>DASTIZ010000343.1:0-6061 GCA_035717045.1 Chitinophagaceae bacterium | reverse complement strand
TAAAACAAACCCTGATTCATTGCCAGGGGGATATGCATTTGGCAGTTGCCAAATGGAAAATTGAACATTCTCATAAAGTGGAAGTGAAGTTTGTAAAACCAAGAATTCCCTACAGGGAAACGATTCGTAAACCTGCTGATTCCAGCTATCGCCATAAAAAACAAAGTGGTGGTGCGGGCCAGTTTGGAGAAGTGTATATGAGAATAGAGCCCTGGTATGAAGGAATGCCGGAACCAAAAGATCTCAATGTTCGCGGTCGGGATACGTATGATCTGGATTGGGGTGGCAAACTTGTTTTCTATAACTGTATTGTTGGCGGTGCAATTGATACAAGATTTTTACCATCTATCTTAAAAGGTGTGATGGAAAAAATGCATAATGGCCCGCTAACCGGTTCATATGCCCGCGATATACGTGTATGTGTATATGATGGAAAGATGCACCCCGTTGATAGCAATGATATTTCATTTAAGATCGCCGGGCTCCAGGCTTTCCGCCAGGCGTTCCAGCAAGCCGATCCACAATTAATGGAACCAATTTATAAAGTGGAAGTGCTTTGTCCGGATGACCTGACAGGGTCTGTAATGGGTGACCTGCAAAGCCGTCGTGCCATTGTAGAAGGTATAGACAGCGAGGGACATTTCCAGAAGGTTATTGCGAGAGTTCCCCTGGCTGAAATGGATGGTTATTCATCATCGCTTCGTTCAATAACACAGGGAAGAGCGAAATTCAAAAGTGGATTCTTGGAATATGCAGCTGTCCCATTTGAGATCCAGCGTAAGTTGATCGATGAACATGCCAAGCAGGCTAAGGAAGAATATGCTTGATAGTTTTTGTGCACAATAATAGAAAGATGATTCCTGTTTAGGCATCATCTTTTTAATTTTACCAAATAAGTGCAATTCTAAATCAAATGGAATGAATAACTCTTCTCTGGTTGTTCAAGACCGTATTTTTTTGCTCCGTTTTGGTTGTTTATGGAGTTATTTCAAACTTATTTGCAAGAAGAATCGTTGGTTATGAGATAAGGACCGCGAAAAAGTTTGATCCAAAATGGTATGGTGCAATATCTGTAAATCACGTCGCTAAGCGATGGTATTTTTATTTAGCCATATTTCGCGGAATGCTTTCAATTTTTGGAATACCTTGACTCTACATTTTTTATCTTAATATCTGAATGAAAAAGTACATCGAAAAACTCGCGGGAGTTGCGGCCTAACTGTTCCTGGGTCTTTCATCTGGCACATTTTCTGAGCGTTTTTCATAAACACTCTTATGGCAAACGAAACTCAATTCCGGCTCATCTCAACAGTTTTCAGTCATAATGGACACATACCGCCGGAGTATACCTGCGAGGGAAAGAATATTAATCCACCGCTAATAGTTGAAAATATTCCGGATGGTGCAAAAACACTGGCCTTGATAGTAGAAGATCCAGATGCCCCAAGAGGCGTTTTTGATCACTGGGTTGTGTGGAATATTTCACCCAATGAAGCCATTGGCGAAGGAAGCAATGTCGGTATGAATGGGACAAATGGCTTTGGAAAGCCCGGCTATGGTGGTCCATGTCCTCCTTCAGGCGTGCATCGTTATTTTTTCAGAGTCTTTGCATTAGATGAAGAACTGGATCTGTTACCGGGTGCGAAAAAAGAAGAATTGCTTGGTGCAATGAAAGGTCATATCCTGGCAAGTGCCGAATTAATGGGAGTTTATCAAAAACATAAACACCCGGTAATAGAGTAATAGGTAATCAACAAAGGCCTCACAAATTCGTGAGGCCTTATTAGTTATTGAATGTCCATAGGTATTTTCATTGATCAATATCTTCTCCGGTGATAACTATATTCTGCGTTACGCACAGCCCTGTCCCGCTCTGATCTTAACCGGCGTATCTCTGCTTTTCTTTCAGATTTTGAAAGCGATTTATCATGACGCACAGACCATATTCTGTCATTGTAATCTGTTCTTAATTCGGAAATTTCCATTTCAAGCCGGCCAGGTCTTGAATATACCGGCGTACTGTAATATGGACGAGGTTGTGTACTGCGGTATGGATATGAGTGGTAAAATGGAGAATAATAGGGCGAACGATAAGGCGAATAATAAGGAGAACCAATCCCAACGCCAATCGATGTACGTATTCTTGGTTGAGGATAGCGGCTCCTGTTATATTTTTGGGCTGATGCTGCAGTGGTAATGACAACTGCAAGGCAAACCATTACTATTATTTTCATAAATGAGTTTATATTATTTATTGACTGCTTATTTGACGATCATTATTCACCAAAAGATGACAACCATCAACACAATAACTTATTTATAACAATTCTGAATACAAAAACTGTTCATTCCCCGGTTCCTTATTTCCCCATTAAATCCGTGCAAACATTAAATTTGTCAAATGTCAAAACCCGTCATCTGCATAGGTGCCGCTTTTGTTGATGAGATCTTTCACATGAAAGAGGAGATGATCATTGCTTCGACCGTCCCGGCGACAGTAACGAAATCCGCGGGTGGTGTAAGCAGGAATATTGCTCATCAATTGGCCTTGCTTGGTGTAGAGGTACAACTGGTCACTGTTTTTGGAAATGACAGTGATGGCGATTGGTTAAAACAGGTTTCCGTAGCAGCCAGTGTGAAAATAGATGCGTCGATAACTAAAGAAGGCCTTTCAGGTAAATATACCGGCATTCTTAATCTTGACGGATCATTGTTCACTGCCTTTCTAACCAATGCTGCAACTGATCTCATAACACCTCAACATTTAGAACAGTATAGGGCTCTCTTACAATCTGCTTCTTATTTACTGGCAGATGCCAATATATCCGCAAGTGCCGGCGCATGGCTTCTTGCTTTTAGTAAAGAGACTGCAATTCCGCTTGTCCTCGAACCTGTATCTGTTCCCCCCGCAAGAAAATTCAGGAATGTAAACCTTGATGGCCTTTACCTGGTTACCCCTAACGAAGATGAATTACCTGTTCTTTGTTCTGAAAAATCGTTCATCACTCAACTACAAATCGAAGAACTGCTAGCAAAGGGTATCGAGAATATCTGGTTGCACAATGGCCAGCATGGTTCCGCGCTATATAGCAAAGAAAGATCCATCACCCTGCATGCACCCGAAATAGAAATAGTGGATTGTACGGGAGCAGGCGATGGTTCCCTCACCGGGTTTATTTTGGGAAAAACATTGGGCAGGAATGATCTTGATTGTATGAGAATTGCGCATACCTTGTCTGCGGAGATATTACAGGTAAATGGTGCCATCGCCACACACCTGGACCAGGAAAAACTATTAGGCCTTGTCTCAAAATATTATCCTGATTAATGCATCATTTCCTGCAAATACACGCTGAAGTAAAAGAAGCTCTTGAAAAAGGAACGCCGGTTGTGGCATTGGAATCCACGATCATCTCACATGGAATGCCTTATCCTCAGAATTTAAAGACGGCAATGGATGTAGAACAAATCGTAAGAAAAAATGGCGCGGTACCAGCAACAATTGCGGTATGCAATGGGAAATGTTATGCCGGGTTAAACAAAACTCAACTCGAATACTTTGCTTCAGCAAAAGATGTGTGGAAAGTAAGCCTGCGTGATATACCTTATGTAATTACCAAAAAACTATATGGAGCTACAACTGTTGCTGCAACCATGCGAATTGCTTCGATGGCAGGGATAAAGATTTTTGTGACAGGTGGAATAGGAGGCGTACACAGAAACGCAAACGAAACCATGGACATTTCTGCTGATCTTACTGAAATGGAAAGAACTTCTGTTGCCGTGGTGTCAGCCGGGATAAAATCAATTCTTGATATTGGGTTGACACTGGAATATTTAGAAACAAAGGGGATTCCTGTTATTACATTCGGGCAGGATGAATTTCCAAGTTTTTATTCCAGCCAAAGCGGATTCAGTTCACCATTGAGATCAGATAATATTGAAGAGATTGCTTCCATGATCCATACAAAATGGCAGTTGGGGTTAAATGGCGCCGTGTTAGTTGCCAATCCTGTTCCTGCCAGCCAGGAAATTTCAACTGAGGCCATGGAAACCCATATTCAACAAGCATTGAAAGGCGTAAGGGAAAATAAAATAACCGGTAAAGATGTTACTCCTTTCCTGTTAAAATATATTGCTGATCAGACCAGTGGCGAAAGTCTGGAAGCAAATATTGCCTTGATAAAAAATAATGCAAAACTTGGAGCTGAGTTAGCAGTTGCTTACGCAAAGTTTGTTTTAGCCACATAGACGCATTAGAAACATTGGTTTTTACATAGACTATGTGGTTACTATTGTGTCCTATATTGTGGTGCGAAAAATTTATAGAAGTAAACCATAAAATCAATTTGAGGAATTTTTAATGAATCACACAGGCAATCGGACATAAGTTTCACATAGATCCTAATGCGATTCTATGTGTGTTATGAGAATATGTGGTAATATTCGATTACGTTCTTACTGCAGTTACGATGGGCTGCGGTTCATGTATACTTAATGATACCGCTTTTTCGTCATTCATTTTAAAAATTATACTTACCGACGCCGCACCTGCAGGCGAAAAAGTATTTTCATCCACCTTACTCAATTTCCGCTGAGCAGAACCTTTTCGACCTATTTGTAAAAAACCCAATCGGTGTGTATCGACATTAAATATCTCACTCTCGCCACTTCCAAATCGGTATTCACCAATATATTTTTTCTTTTCATCGTCAGACACTTCAAGACTCTTTGGTTTTATATCAGCGTTTCCCAGGCTCTCAAGATAGCTGATCACCTTTTTTACATTGGCCGCATCTGGTGCGGAAATATCTTTAACTTCTAACCTGTTTTTTGCATGCTGCAATAAAGTAATTCCATGCGGCCCGGTATGTGACTGTACACCCGGAACAGTTTCAATGATCTCCTGTACACTTTTCAGCATGCCCAGCATCGTATAAGTAAAAATATCCGGTCTTGCCCCATGACTGATCAGGAACTCGGCAATATCACGACGGCCCACGTGTGATGCTGCACCAAGCGCAGTTTCCCAATCACCAAAACCCCAGTCCCATGAAGCACCTGCCAACTCAGGACGGGCAGTTACCATTTCTTTTACCTTATCAAGATTTCCGTGTGACGCACCCACGATGCCGCTCACCATTTCATCATTCATACTTGGATAGCGGTAAAAAAGCGAGTCACCATTAGCAACGGGTCTGATCGTTGTAATAGTTTGCGCAGAGGAATTACGAAATGCCGTAATACCGATCAAACCAAAAGCAGAACTTTTTATAAAATAGCGGCGTGGGCTTTGCGTACTTTCCATAATTATTGTTTAAGCCAGATTAAGTTAGTTAATCAAAATGTTCAAAACACCGGGTTTCCGATAACCGGCTTTAGGAGATTACTTAAGGCAAAAGCAAAATGTTTATGGAAGGCTATTGCGCTTAATTCACCTGCCTGTGGCAGGAAGTTTGTAGCATTTGGAGATAAATGTTTTAAGTATGGTAACGAATAAATTTGGATCGATTGTAAAAACCTTGCTGCTAATTCCTATGTTTTTTACAGCAGGTATTTTATCCGCACAAAAAACCGCGAAAGACACCCGGTTGATCGCGGATGCTAAAGAAGCAAAGAATGCATTCATAAAGGCAGATGAACTGATGACGAATTTGTTCCATAACGCGTATGGGTATGTTATATTTCCTAATGTTGGGAAAGGTGCAATAGGAGTTGGTGGGGCTGCAGGCAACGGCATCGTTTACCAGGGTGGGAATGTCATCGGGAAGGCAAGCATGAAGCAGGTGACAGTAGGTTTTCAATGGGGCGGACAAGCCTACAGGGAAGTCATATTTTTCGAGAACAAGGAAACGTTAGATCGCTTCAAAGAAAATAAAATTGAATTTTCAGCACAGGCGTCGGCGGTTGCTGCAACAAAGGGAGCTTCGGGCAATGTAAAGTATGCGGATGGCATAATGATATTTACCCAGGAGAAAGGTGGACTGATGTATGAAGCGTCCGTGGGCGGGCAAAAATTTAAGTATACAGCATTTTAAGAATAATCAAATTAAAAAGCCAT
>DASTIZ010000342.1:0-2069 GCA_035717045.1 Chitinophagaceae bacterium | reverse complement strand
TAAGCCAATATACGCATACGCCAGGTCTTTCAAATTATTATCTGAAGATAAAAGCGGAATACTTTTTTTGTAATGATCAGTTGCCAACGTTTCATTACCAAGAGCCGCATGCGTATGGCCCATCACTACCTGACCGTACCCGTCATTTAAGTCACCCCGAAGCAAATAAAAAAGAGCCGAATCAGGCTTATTCATAGCCTGGTATACGGAGCCCATTATTGTATTCCACACTTTAGGATTCCATATTTTCTGAACGTTCATTCCACGTTGGCAATATTTCAATGCTTCCTGGAAATTTCCTTCATCTCTATATCCCGATGTTAACCAGGCTAAAGACCAGACCAGCGCAACCGTATCTTTAACTTCCTCCGAAGATTTAAGGCATTTCAGGAATATTTCGTTTGCTTTCGTATAATCTCCCATTACCCACCATACTGATCCGATCTGCGCATCACATAATATTTCACCACCCGGATAATTGATTTCTCTCGCCAATCGTTTTCCTTCCTGAGCCAACAACATTGCCGAATCAGGTTTGGAGAACAAAATATTGTAGCTTAATTCCTTCAATGCGATGACCCTCGTTCTGTTTGGTGTTCCGGGCTCCTGCAATATTTGCCTGAAACTATCCGCAACCCTTGGAGAAATTATCTGACCGAAACTGTCCACGGCCCACTGTTGACAAATGGCAGGCTTCATAAACATTACAAACATCAATATGATGATATAGTTTCGCATTAATTTTTTGATGGCAGCTCAATGATAAATGAGGATCCTGTTCCTTCGTTGGTTTCAACCTTCAATTCACCCCCATGTGCTTTTACAATATCATAGCTTAACGACAAACCTAATCCGGTTCCTTGCCCTGTAGGCTTGGTGGTAAAGAACGGTTGAAATATTTTATCCAGAACTTTTTGTGGAATGCCGTTACCGTTATCGTCAACCCTGATTTCGACCCAATAGCCACCGGGTCTGCCCCTATCCCCTAAAGGGGGACCGAGTCTTTTGGTTGTTACAGTTACTACAGGTTCGTAATTCGCAGAAGCTGCTCCGTCCTCCCCTTCAGGAGATAGAAGCATGGATTTCTTTTTTTCACTCACCGCATACAAAGCATTGTTGATCAGATTAAGAACAACTCTTCCAATATCCTGCGGTATAATTTTGATGCTGCCAATCGTTTCATCAAAATTAGTTTTCATGGTTGCGTTGAACGATTGATCCTTTGCCCGAAGACCATGATAAGCTAATCTTAAATATTCATCGCACAACGCATTAATGTCTGTTAGTTCTTTTTGACCGCTGCTTGTCCTTGAATGCTGAAGCATTCCTTTCACGATTGCATCCGCTCTTTTTCCGTGATGAATTATTTTTTCTTCATTCTCCCTTATGTCATTTAAGATTTGCTTTTCTAATTGTTCATCTCTTTCTGCACCTGGCTTTTGGCGTTCAGCATTGAGCTCTTCAATCAATTCCTTATTTATTTCAGAAAAATTATTGACGAAGTTCAACGGGTTTTGTATCTCATGAGCAATGCCGGCTGTGAGTTCCCCCAGCGAAGCCATTTTTGCTGCCTGGATGAGTTGCTGTTGCGTATCCTGAAGATCCTTTAATGAATTATACAATGCTTCGGTTTTCAAATCTACCTGTTTTTTTAGCTCTTCATTTTGAGCCTTCAGGGCTTTTACAGGCAAGCTCTCGCCTTCAGCGAGGTGCGCCGAAGGTTCGGAGACATGCAGATGGATAGCCCTCCAGCAATTCTTGTCCCATACAAATACAGTTGATCTTCTGCCATAATAACTGTTCTCAACACCGTCGAGTGTGTAATTTATCTCATATGTGCCGTGAACAATTCCCACTGTATCCAATAATATATGTTGTACGTCAAAAAAATGCAGCTTTGCATCCGGCGGTAATTGTTTGCCAAAAACTTTATAAATTTTTTCTATAAACTCGCCGTAACTGTTAAATATTTCATGCTTACCGGTTCCAAATCCGGTTATGTTATCGGACATGATACGACGTAACGATGCCTGGGAATCGATGGCCTGGCCGAGAATGGCAGTCACCAA
>DASTIZ010000341.1:0-3450 GCA_035717045.1 Chitinophagaceae bacterium | reverse complement strand
CTGGGAAAATGAATTGACATTACATAGCGTAGCACTTGTTCCGCAATCCTGACCCGGCAAGGGTGGCGGCGTTGTATTTGTAACGCAGGTCGTAAAAGTTCCTTGTGAAGACGTAGAGGAAGAAATAGTATAATAATAAGTGGTACCGATTTGTATTCCGTTGATCGTTCCTGTCAACGGCGATGCTCCGCACAGAGAGCCTGCATTGGTTAATCCCCCACATGGCCCCGTAGATGCCACCAGCACAAATTCAATATCCCCTGTTAATGTACCGGCAGTAACATTAATATTCACCGTTGTTCCCGTAGCGACAAAACTATACCAAACATCCGGATGATTATTTCCTGATTGACAACCAACTGTTTGAGTCCAGCTATCATTTGCCCCGACTGTTGTTCCATCAACACACTGGCCATTGGGTGTGACAATAGTTGCCGTATTGCAGTTATCATTGGCGGGTTGGGCAAAAATAAAAGCAACAGAAAATAATACGAAACCTAGTGTGAATGATTTTTTCAATTGAAAGGGTTTCAAAAAATTATTTTCTCAACAATTTCACAGGACTTGCACTTTTGAAATAGATTCGGTAACGCAGGGTCCAATCTCCAACAATACACTTAACCAATTTTTTATTCTATACCCTATCAAAAAACTTTGATTCCAGGGGCCCTTCACTTATATCATTGAAAGAAACTCTAATTTACGCAGATATTTCCGGAAAGAAAATGAATGACGAAAGCATAAAAAGGGACAAATACGCCAGCGGGATAGGCATCAAGTCTATTGAAAAGGAACAGTGTTATTCATGAACGTAGTTTTTCGACGACTCTCGCGATCCAGAAAGCGCTTCACTGTATCTACTCCTGAAACACCTTTTTCAAATAAGCGGTATTCGCCCCGTAGTTGTATGTGGTATCTGACGGTTTCTTAGCGTCCCGGCTGTGTTCAATTACCCGCCATCCACTCCAGCCCATATCATCCAGTGTCTTTTTCACTTTATACATATCGATCTGCGGGTCATTTTCCAACCAGACACTGTCTTTATTGGTGGCATGTATCATGCAAATGCGGTCTTTACCCAAGATCATTAATTCGCTGATCAAATCCCTTCCCTCCTTCAGCGGGTTCGAGAAATTGAAATAGATCTTTATTGCCGGGGAACCAATCTCTTTCAGCAGTTGCACGTCTTCTCTGGCTGATAAAGCGGTCTCAATACCAATGACCACATTCGCAGCTTCCGCCATTTTACCCGCTACTTTTAGTCTTGCGATCACCGAGTCTCTGACTTCAGGTTTTTTTCTTAAGTCGCATTGCACACCGAGTGGAAGAAAAGCGGTCTTTACGTTCATCAATTGCATGGTTTTAATCCAATCCTGAATGCTGCGTTTATATTCTTCTCTTCCACAAAAGGATTGGGCATAATAGCCCGTCATTGCCAGAGAAAATATCTCAACATCATTTTCTTTAGCTGTTTGTAAAAATTGATTACGTACAGAATCGATCAGCAACTGGTAATCGAATGTGGGACGACAAGACGACCCATATCCACTTCTACGCCATCAGCTTTTAATTGTGCAGTAATGGAATGGCACCGGGTTATTGTCTTTTTAGCAATATCAGGTCGATCAACCCGATCTTATAGCGCTGATTGGTTTTGGCCTTTCCCATTTCCTGTGCAAATAATTTTTCCAGGTTTTCAAAACCTTTTACAGCATTGAGGGGTAATCTCTCTCCCTTCTCACCAAACACATAAAAAGCATTCTCCGGTTCGAGTGTGATGGTTGTATCTATTATGGATCCACCAGCAGCTTGTATTGGTTTTAAACTCAATCCAAGATGTTTGGCAAAAAAATCATATACGGCTTTACGTTTATTAAAACCAAAATCGTGTTTGTCATCTGGCAAATGCACATTGATCACGTTATCGGGTTTGCCATACCAGGTATACATTTTTTTCAGGTACAAAAAATCATGTTCAGGCATGCGATCTGTCCAGTCACCACCATCACTCACCACTAATTGAGGTTGCGGTGCGGCCATGGCTGCCAATTCCACATGATCCGTTCGTCCAACACATCCATGTACATTGGCGCCGCTTTCGCAAGGACAACCACCATAGAAATAGGATGAAAGCATTACAACCGGTGCAGAAACCTTTATGCGATCATCGATCGCAGTCATATAAACCGTTTGCGTACCGCCGCCACTTCCACCCACAATCGCCACACGACTCGTATCCACATCTTTTAGTGACAGCAGGTAATCTAATATTCTTGTTCCTGACAATAGCTGCATTGTCAGTGCCAGGCTGCGGCGATGATCCTCATATTTAAACTGCAACATCGATTCGCCCCAGGCAAACATGTCATAATTAAATATCATCGCTCCCATTTTTGCAATGGCTGCAGATGTATACTGGCAATCGGGACGATAACGATGTTTGTCCCAATGTCCCTGTGGATGCAATACAACCGGGATCTTTCCTTTATACTTCTCCGGTTTGTATAAAGACCCATTTACCCAAACACCAGGCAATATTTCTATTGCCAGGTTTTCAATTGTATAGCCATCCATCTTCCTGAAGTTGGCCCTCACCGGTGCTGTTCCCGGTGATGCAGGAAAAGGACTTAGCTGTGCTGTTTCCAGGAAACAGCTCTTAAGAGCAGCTCTTCGTTTTTCCCATTCTTCTACATTTTTGTACTGCGAAGCGATCCGATCGAGTTCAGCCCAACCATCAGCAACATCCCAGCGATAGTATTCATAATTACCAATCTTATATACTTTGTCTTTTTCTTGCTTTGCTATCATATCGAGTGGTGAAAGAACATTATCAAGCGTTACTTCAACATCGGTTCGGTATCTCCATTCGGCATAATTCACAAATTTATCGGCGACCAGTTTTTCATCATACTTTATTTGTACGCCGTAACGTTTTTGGATGTCATTCAAGACTTCTTTCAGTGGCTTGCGATAATTGTTCTCAATATTGAGTTGCGAATGGAGTGAAACGTGAAAGGTGAAAAGTGAAACAAATAAAAGAAGCGCTTTCACATTTGACGTTTGACGTTTCAAAACTTTTAATAATATTTTCATATCATCACGTTTTACAAATGCCGGTTTTGCTTCCAGTTGGTGTATCCGAGTTTCAAGTTTGTTCTTCCGGAAACCACTTGAAAATTGATTCTTGAATATTGAATCTTGAGTCTTTCACATCTTTTCCGTTAAGACTCAAGATTCAAGAATCAATATTCGAGTTTCAGGTTTGTTACATTCATGAGTTACTTTCCGATACAGAATGTAACTTTCCTTGACTGTAAAGGCTTTCTGGAAATTGGGCAACAAATTAGCAACAAAAAATACCTAGAAATCTATAAACAAAAGAAAATAAATGAAAAAAGTCTTGGTAATTAATGGATGTAATAACAACTGCGGCAATAATGGGGGTATTTG
>DASTIZ010000340.1:0-5319 GCA_035717045.1 Chitinophagaceae bacterium | reverse complement strand
GGATATTATTTGTGGATGAGGATGTGCCGGGTGGTGCCAGCGCTTTTATGTTCAATAAGGTGATGGAAGAGCAAGGTGGTTATCGTTTTCTTGATGTGGCTCCCAGGACACTCACGGCTAAGGAACACCGTCCCTCTTATGGAAGCGATGGTGATTATTTCAGCAAACCAAATGCTGAGGAGATTGAAGCGATAGTGAGGAAGATGATGAAAGAATAATTGGGGGAAATGTTAGTAGCAAGTAGCGAGTAGCAAACGATATGTTGGACCTTAGTCATAAAAAGTTAATAGCCTGGCAAAAAGCTATTCAAAAGCTTCCGTTACTTTATTCTTTGTGCGAAAAATTGCCGTACTAAGAAAAATATAATTTAGTTGGGCAAATGAAACGGGCAGGATTATCGGTCGCCAATAATTTAGCTGAAGGGGCGCCCCCGAAAATCAAAAGCCGAGAAAAACCGTTTCTTTGAAGTGGCCAGATCTTCAGTAGTTGAAATAGACAATTGTTTGATTGTATGTACAGCGTTAGGCTACCTGACAAAGGATGATATTGAGGAATTAACTTTGAAACTTGTTTAATTGTTTAAACTGATTAGCGGGTTGATTGATTCAAACAATCGATGATGTTTCAGGGCTACTCGCAACTTACGACTCACTACTAGCAAAATATGCAACTTACAATATACCAGGTTGATGCCTTTACAAACAAGCTCTTTCACGGTAATCCCGCTGCTATAATTCCATTGGAAAAATGGTTAGATACAGACCTGATGCAACGGATTGCGATGGAAAACAATTTGAGTGAGACTGCCTTTTTTGTTCCCTCCCATTCGGGTATCGACTACGAATTGCGTTGGTTTACACCCGGCATTGAAATTAACCTTTGCGGCCACGCTACATTGGCGAGTGCATGGATCATTTTTAATAAACTGGGGTTCACTAAAGATCAAATTCAATTTAATTGTAAGAGCGGTAAGTTGTCTGTAGAAAAACGCGGGGATGTCCTGCATATGGATTTTCCTTCATGGAAACCAGAACGGTTTGATGATTATCCTGAGGAGTTATTAAAAGCCTTAAACCTTAATGAAGTGGTTGGCGTGTATCAAAATCGTGATGTTTTGATTGAGCTACAAAATGAAGGGGAAGTAAAAAAATGTTCCCCAAATTTTTCTTTGTTGAAAGAAACCGGTTATAAAGTGATCATCACAGCACCCGGTACCGACGGTATTGATTTTGTTTCCAGATTTTTTGCTCCGTCTGCAGGAATTGATGAAGACCCGGTAACGGGTTCTGCTCATTCACAACTCATTCCTTTTTGGGCTGAGAAACTGAATAAGAAGAAAATGTTTGCTAAACAACTTTCACAGCGGGGTGGTGAACTTGAGTGTAAATGGTGGGGTGACCGGGTGACGATGTCCGGGCAATGCGTTTTTTATATGCAGGGAGAGATTACAGTAGGGAGTCAGTAGCCGGCAGTCATCAGTATTATCAGAATTTATAATACTCTTTCATTTTCGCGATCAGCAGATCTTTCTTTCTTCTTGCTACTTCCACTTCATGACCGTTGGAAAGAATAACAGAACCACCTTCACCACGCAGATATTCTTTTACATGAAGCAGGTTAACAAGAATTGATTTATGGATACGGACAAAACCGGCATCTTCCAGAAGTTTTTCATACTCATGCATAGGTTTTGATGTACAAACCATAGGCTTATTTAGAAAATAAATGTTCGTGTAGTTACCAGAAGATTCGGCATAAAGAATATCATCGAGTTCAATGACCTGGAAGCCACGCAATGAAGGAATGCACAGCTTCATTTTCTGCGGCGATTGTTTTTGTTTGAGATTATATAAGAACGTTTCAATGTTCTTATTTCCCGATCTTTCGGCTATTCGTTTTTTTGTCCTGTTCACTGCATCGATCAATAAATTATCTTCAACCGGTTTTAATAAGTAGTCAATGGCACTGAAATGAAATGCTTCGATCATGTACTGGTTGTGTGCCGTCACGAATATGACCTCAAAATTTAGGCCTTTCAATTCTTTCAATAATTCAAATCCATTTTTTACCGGCATGGCAATATCAAGGAAAATAAGATCAGGATGAGCGCTTTTGATCATTCCAATGGCTTCGTCTGCGTCTGTGCAACTACCAATGACATTCACTTCGGGGCAATTGATCTGTAACAGCTTTTGCATGGAGCTGATGCCGCGGGGTTCATCATCTATTAAAATAACGTTCAACTGGTCCATAAACTCTCGTGTGTTTTGAGTGGCAGGTTAAGCGTTACCGTTGTTCCGGTTCCATTGGTGACGGGTAGTGTTACCTTATCCTGTATACGTATTGTGCTTCGCAGGTCATATTTCTCATTAAGTAAACTGATACGTTGCCGGATATTGGCGATGCCCACAGGTGATTCGTGGGTAATGTCTTGTTTTTGTTTTAACGATTCTTCGATCCCAATACCATTATCGTCCACGATGCAGATCAGCTCATTTTCTTTTTTTCTGAAACTGATCTGAATATCCATACTTTTCTTTGGTGGCGATCCATGCCAGATGGCATTTTCAATAAAAGGTTGGATAAGCATGGGGGGTACCATGACGTCGTCAGGATTCAGACTGTTGTCAACTTCTATCGTGTATGTGAAATGGCTGCTTCGGATTTTTTCCATTTCAATATACCTTTCCAGGTAATCGATAGTTTCCGTCAGGCTGACAAAAGGTTTTGATGAATGATTTAAGGTAATGCGGATAAGTCGTGCAAACTTGCTCAGATAAAGGGACGCCTGTTCATTCTCATTATTCAATATCATTTCCCGGATGCTGTTGAGGCAATTGAAAATAAAATGTGGATTCATTTGGGCATGTAATGCTTTCATTTCGGTTTGGGCAAGTTGCTTATCGACATCGGCTTTTTGTCTTACCTGGCGTATCCGTATCCTATATGAGAAATAAAGGGCGGCAAGAACGATAATTATTAGAACGCCTATAAACAAGGTGGTTTTCCAGAAAGGAGGACGGATAATAATGCTGATCTCTTTTATCTGCTCGGTCCATGAATTGTTTTTGCTGAACACTTTTACCTGTAAAAGATATTTAGATGCCGCCAGGTTGCTGAAGATGATATTCCGTTGGGACCCTATCTCCTGCCAGGGCTCATCACCGTTCTTTAGTAGTCTATAGGCAAAACGCTGTAAATAAGGATCGGTGAAATTTACGATGCCAAGGTTTACGACGAGATTATTTTGCCTGTATGGCAGCGATAGGGACCGTGCAGGATGGTAGAGATTTTTTTCCCCATTAACGGAAATACTTTCGATAAAAAATCGCGGCGGTAAGTTATTCTTAATAAGCTTAGCTGGTTGGAAACGGACAATGGTATTGTTGAAAGCGGTATATAAGTGTTGATGAGCTGTATCAAAATAAAAAGAATTAGCTGTTAACAAATCGGCCGGCATACCATCATCAATGCCAAATGAAGAGATCGTTTTTGTCGTCAAATCGAAGTTTGCCAGACCACTTTCTGTCCCCAGCCAAAGTTTGTCGCCGAGCAAAGTAAGTGCAGTGATCGTGTTGTCAGGCAAACCATTATCACGGGTCAGTTGCTCGTATTTTTTTGTGGCGGGATCATATATCAACAGTCCATTTTCAAATAGCCCAAAGTATATTTTTCCGTCTTTACCAACCTGGGCCCCTGTTGTCTGTTTAAATGGTGTCCTGATTGTCGGAAAGGAATCCAGCAACAAATCAAATTGTTCTTTTTGATAGTTGTAACGACTTAATCCGGCCCCTGCAAACCAGATATTACCGTTCAGGTCTTCACTTATATAAGACGGACTGAGAATATTAAAAAAACGTTCAGGATGATTCCGGAAGATAAAATCTCTCTTGTTTCCTGTACGATAATAGAAGCCCTTAAAATCACCATTGGCTGCGTAAATGTTATTCCTGGAGTCTTTAAGCAGACTTGAAACAACGTTTCTATTTATGTTCCAATCGCGCATATACACTTTACCGGTAGAATAGTTCTTTGTATCTACCCAGATCATTGGCCCAAATGTTCCAACAAATACAGTGTCCCTGTTGCAGGTAAGAATGCCGGTCGTGAAATTTGAAGACTGCCAATGAGGAGACAAGTCTATATGTTTCAATGGCTCCATCGATTTACGATCAAAGATCAACACGCCATATCCATTTGCAGACGCAAAAATTTTTTCATTAGCGATCGTCAATGCATTAACCCGGAGGTCCTTGTTGGCGGGATTGAAAGATGTGGGAACGATCATCTTTTCAATGTTGAGAGATGATTTGTTTTGCCTGAACAGGCCTCTATTGGTCCCGATCCATAACGTGTTGTTATGGTCCAGTAAGACAGCGGTGCAGTAATAATTTTCGAAATAGATGTCCGGGTTAAAGTGAAACTTTCCGGTTGATGGATTAAAGTTTATAAGATAAAGCCCTTTTTCATTTCCTGTTACGGCGAGTAATGTATCACTCAATCTGAAAATTCTTGACCGCCAGTCAAATTTGTCAAAGCTCCGAAAAGGCAGTGGGATAGAAAATCGTTTTTTTAGCCGTGTATTATAGTGAATCAGCTCATTGGTAATGCCGGTTAGAAGTGTAAATGATGAATCATCGGCCTGCAAAAATCTTGTATGTCCTTCCGCTGCTACCTGCCTGTAAAACGGTGATTTGCTCTTGTTCGCTGAATCCAGGCTATTGGTGGCAGCATCATAAAGACACATGCCTGTTTTTGTGCTTAACAGAAAGTTACCATTGCCGGCTTTGGCCATGGAATTTCCAAAAGCAAAGGTTTCTGTTTCTACTTGCGATTTTTTATAACCATCATAACGAAATACCAGCTTGTCCTGGTTGTTAAATTTATAAAATCCCGACCGGGTCAGGACAAAAATATTTCCCGCTTCATCACTGGCAAGCTCCGTTACTGAATTCACTTTGAAAATATGTTTAAGTTCTCCGGGCGGTATAATGAGATTGCGGGTTTTCATATTCCGCGTATTGACGATGTGTAATCCAGCAATGGTAATTACCGCCAATTGTTCCCTATCTATCCATCTTAGTTTTGCGATATCATCTTGTGGCAGGCTATTGCTGCTGCTGTTTGAGTAAAAATGCTCAATCGAGCTCCCGTCAAATCGGTTAAGACCCCGTTTGGTAGCTATCCAGAGATAGCCATAGGCATCCTGCGCAATATCATTTACCCGCTTGTGCGATAATCCCTGCAGTATGGAATAATGAGTAAAATCTTTCTCCAGCAACGCTTGCGAATAAAATGAATTTGTGCTGCAAGTAAATA
>DASTIZ010000339.1:0-5539 GCA_035717045.1 Chitinophagaceae bacterium | reverse complement strand
AAAACCGCAGATACCAAAAAGCAATATGGCGCTGGTGGGATTATACAAGGTGAAAGAGACCGAACAAATGTTTCATTGTATCGAAGCCAATATCAAGCAGGGCCTTCGCAGTCACGGTGAGTATAGTTTGACAGATGCCCTTGATTGCATGATCAAGCAGGGACTTAAATTCAAGAGTTTTAAAGTTGACAATTGGTTTGATTGTGGTAAAAAGGATACGTTGCTGGAATCAAACGCTACGTTACTAAAGAAATTCGGAAGTAATGTTGATGACAAGCACCATTTCGAAAATACGGTAATTATTCATCCGGTAAGCATTGGGGCGGGCTGTGATATAAAAAACTCTATTATCGGGCCCAATGTATCTATTGGAGAAAATACAAAGATCAATTACTCGATCATTAAGCAATCGATCATAGGTTCTTATTCCAATCTTTTTGATATTGTTTTGGATTATTCACTTATAGGGAGTGATACCGGTATTCGTGGAGAAACAAGAACACTGAATATTGGTGATAATACGGAAATGGATTTGGGATAACGACAGTCACCAGTCGGCAGTCCTCAGTCGGCAATCGGCACTGTTTCTCATTTTAATTCAAGTGAGTTGAATGATTTTTTTTTGACCACCTTTTGTTCCCTGATTAAACTCCAGTTGCGACGCGCAGCCTGTACAGAGCAAGGTGAAGTGTTGAACGTTCTGTTCCTTGATCAGGCATTGCCTATTGCCAATTGAATATTGCCTATTGACACTATCTTTACCAGCGACTAATGACTAACGACTCATGACTTTTCCCAATCGTATTACGGAACTTTTCAAAATTGACTATCCCATCATCCAGGCAGGAATGATCTGGGCAAGCGGTTGGAGATTGGCAAGCGCTGTCAGCAATGCCGGCGGATTAGGATTGATCGGCAGCGGCAGCATGTATCCCGACGTACTCAGAGAACATATCCAAAAATGCAGAGCAGCCACAACAAAACCGTTCGGTGTAAATGTTCCCTTGTTGTATCCTGATATTGATCAGCATATCCGGTTGATCATTGAGGAAGGAGTAAGGATTGTATTTACGAGCGCCGGCAACCCTAAAACCTGGACAGGCGTTTTGAAGGAACAGGGAATAACGGTCGTTCATGTGGTAAGTTCCTCAAAATTTGCAAGGAAAGCAGAAGAAGCGGGCTGTGATGCAGTAGTTGCCGAAGGATTTGAAGCCGGCGGACATAATGGGAGAGAAGAAACAACGACCATGGTGTTAATTCCGGCTGTTGTCAACGCAGTTAAGATCCCGGTAATAGCCGCGGGTGGTATTGCAAATGGCAGACAGATGCTGGCGGCGATGGTACTGGGGGCAGAGGGGGTCCAGATGGGAAGCCGCTTTGTTGCGAGCGAAGAAGCTTCGTCGCATGTAAATTTTAAGCATGCTGTGATCAACAGCCAGGAGGGTGAAACGATGCTAACTTTGAAACAATTGACCCCGGTGAGAATGATGAAGAACAAATTTTTTAGCGAGGTGCAGGCAGCGGAATACCGGGGTGCAAGTGTCGAAGAATTAAAGAGTTTATTAGGCAGGGCAAGGGCAAAAAAAGGGATGTTTGAGGGGCAACTGGACGAGGGTGAGCTGGAGATTGGGCAGGTGAGTGCAAATGTGAGAGATATATTACCAGCGGCCAGGATCGTTGATGAAGTGTGGCGTGGCTTTAAAGAAGCTTTGGCCAATCCAATTAAAATGACTTAAATTTGGTATGTGTGATGGAGCCATGAGAAACGAAAACCATTTATACCGCTTTGTCAAATGAAACAGAGAATCCTTCTCCTAATTGCTATCTGTACGTTGGGTTGGTTGCAATCCAAAGCATCAGGCATAGAACCGATCAACCCGGGAATCCCCGGCAAAATAAGTGAAGTTGCCGGCAACATTGTTGATGGTGACTCAAAGAAGCCTTTGCAGAATGTGACCGTAACTGCCTATTCCACAACAAGGAAAGAGAAATTCGTACTTACCGATGAGTTCGGACGTTTTGAATTCGACGAGTTGAAAACGGGGACTTATAAACTTGTATTTGAGAAGGATGGATACCGTAAAGTGGTTCGTGATAAAGTCGCCATAAAAGCAGATGAAACTTTTCAAATGAGAATAGAAATGATTGAAGCCGAGGGTTTTGATCTGATGCCTTCGCCTTTTCAATTCTTCGATACCAAATAAAGAGGGAGTAAACTAATCTTCGAGTTGGGATGTAAATATTACATCCCAATTTTTTTTATTGTGCCTGAGTAGCGAGATCCCATTTACGAACCAGGCCGCTTCATATTTTTTTACAGCAAAGACTTCCCATGCCTCGTAAAATGCTTTTTTATAAAGATCTCTGGCCGCCAATGTCACATGCGGATAAAAAGGGCGGTCTTCTTTCTTAACAGGGAACTTATCCTGGCTCAATATAAATTCCGTGAATGACGAGCTAAGATCGTTCAGTACTTCATTTTTAACAACCCCGACATAAATTACTGTTGGTTTAAAGGCTCCAAAATCCTTAAGATCGACCGGGAATGGTTTTTTAGAATGACTGAATTCTTCGATTGATCTTATCAGATCGGCCTCCAATTCTTCTTTCATCCAGAATGGCGGTATCAAAGTAATATGGGCAGGCGACTTCAATGCCACAATGCACTGATACTTTTCTTTGAAAAAATTTTTCCATTTCAGCACATCCCGGTTGATTTCCGCCGGGGCCACCAATGCGACGAAGTACATATTCATGAAAAAAGCCGTATTTCCTTGTTCGGAATATAAGCAAAAAAACGCGCAGCCCACCGTTTAAACTGTGGGCTGCTATTGTTTTTCAGGGCTTAGTTGGTTTGGCAAACAAGTACTAATCTATATCGATATCAAAATCATCGGCTGATTTTTCGATGCTGAATGATTTATGCTTGTCAAGGAAAGTTTTATATTTTTTATAAGTGGCATCACTGGCTTTTTTGCCATTAATGAAAAGTTCCCCGTTACCATGCCTGATCGTATATTCTTCTTTCTTAATGAGACCATCTTTTTCAAGACCATCAACAAATCCTTTGAATTCTTTCATCTCTTCCTTTGCTTTTTCAATTCCCTCTTTTGCTTTTTCCATAGATTTCTCCAATTCAGGGCCGATCTTATCCAATTCGAGTTTCGCCTTTTCCATGTCTAGTTCGAGCTTCTTCATGTCGATATTCTTCATCTTATCCCATTCAATTTTTTGCATGGATTCCTGCAGCTCTTTCTGAAGTTTTCCTGCATCAAACTCCTTCATAGCCCCTGCCATTTCCTTTTGGATCTTTTCAAAGTCAATTTTTGACATTGATTCCTGGAAATCGTTTTGGAGTTTGACGGCATCGAGCTCTTTCATGGCTTTTGCCAGCTCTTTTTCGATATTTCCAAAATCGATCTTCGACATTGATTGCTCGACTTCTTTCTGGATCTTTTGGAAATCAACATCACGCATTGCTTTCTGAAAATCCAGTTGAATTTTTTGCATATCAAGCATTTTCATGGATTCTTTTAATTCCCGCTGCATTCTCTCCATGTCAATTTTCAGGTCAACACTGTTCAATTCATCGATCACATCATCAAGATCACGGATCTTTTTCTCTTTTTTTGGAACGGTGTCATTGATCTTGTATCCTATATCATTCCAGTTGGCGTTTGCATTATTCCAGGAGGCAAGCACAAGTACAGAAACGATAGCCACGGCCGCTACAGCCAGGGTTATCCGTAAATTTCTCAGGTTGGTCATAAAATAGTTTTAATGTTTGTTTATGGACTATACCGCCCCAAATATACGATCGATTTCGTATTTACAAATAGCCGGTTATCAAAAAAGGAAATTTTAACAAATAATGGCCAGGGAGATTATGACCTGCGGATCCATTTGATCATTTCCTTCCAGGAAGGTTTTTTGCCATACAGCAGAATTCCGGTGCGATAGATCTTGCCGGCAAACCAGGTGGTGAAAATAAAGCCAAGAATGAGCAATGCCATTGAAAGAAATAATTGCCACCATGGCACTACTTCAGGAACTCCTTTGGCAATTCGACCCATCATTACGATCGGGGATGTGAAAGGTATAAGACTGCCCCAAAACGCCATGGGACTATCGGGATTTTCAATGGATGTGCTTAAAATGATAAATCCAAAAACGATCGGCATCATTATCGGCAGCATTAAGGATTGTGCTTCCTGGGGATCCTCATTTACAACGCTTCCAACGGCAGCAAACAAAGAGGCATAAAACAGATATCCGCCCAGGAAATAAAACAGGAAGCAGCTTATAACTATTCCCCAGTCGACTTCTGTCTTGAATGTGTCTGTAGCCTTCAGCATTTCAAGGGCCACCGTATTGTTTGGTCCGCCGGGAAGCTGCTGCTGTGATTGCTGCATTTGCTGAAATTGTTCTAAGGTTTCTGAGGACACAAAAAGTGGTATGATGTTTACCAGCACCAGTAACAACACGATCCAAAGCAGCATCTGTGTTAACCCCACAGCAGCAATACCAAGAATCTTTCCCATCATCAATTGAAATGGTTTAACCGAGGAGATCACCACTTCGGCAATACGGCTTGTTTTTTCTTCCATCACACCACGCATTACCATGGCCCCAAACACAAACATGGTTACATAAATAATTATCCCGCATCCAAAACCGATCAAATAGGGGAGTTTATTATTTGCTTCCCTTCCCGTTTCGAGTTCATTGGTCACTTTTGCTGCCTCCTTGCTTGCATTGCTGATCGAATCAAGCAACCTCCTTTCAATGTTTTTTTCCTGAAGCATATTATATTCAATAGCCTTTTCCACCTGGCGTTCGACATAATTCATCGTTTCTATTCCCAACGATTTCCTGGACTCAATAACATACCGTCTGGCAGCTGTGTCGGGATTTACTTTCAAAATCCCGGCGTAACCTTTTTCCTCATAATTTGACGAATTAACGTCTTTCGGGAATTCAAAGACAACAAAGGACGAGTCACTTTCAATATTCTTTTGCAGAAATCCCGGGTCATTTATGACGGCGATCCGCGACTTGTTTCTTGATTTAATGGCAAGAAAAACTGACCCAATAATAAAGGCTACGATGACGATGGGAAATAAAAAGGTCGATAACAGGAATGTTTTGTTCCTTACCCTTGTTAGATATTCCCTTCTTATGACAAGCCAGATCTTATTCATACAAAAATTTTAAACCGTGGTTTCCTGGAATTGACGGGTAAGCGGTGTGCCCTCAACGAGCTTGATGAAAATGTCATTTAGGGAAGGAAGCATCTCGTTGAAAGAAATGATCCTTGCATTTTGCTGAAGAAAATAGCTCAGCACATCATTGGGTTTATAGCCTTCCCTGATCTTTACGATATAAGAGTGATCTTTTTCTCCAACCATTTCAAAAGGAGGATTTCCATTTACACCGGCAGGCTCTTCCTCAAAACCGATACTAAAAAGATCCTCCTTGAACTGGTGCTTTACTCCTTTTACTGAGCCGTCCAGGATTTTCTGACCTTTATTTACAAGGA
>DASTIZ010000338.1:0-7759 GCA_035717045.1 Chitinophagaceae bacterium | reverse complement strand
TAGCAACTGGAGCTACCAATTCGATGGTGATCCTAACGATTCTTTACTCATCTATGTAATTCCTCCTACGAAGACAATCAATGGGAACACCTACAATCTTTTCTTTTACAATGACGGTGTCAGTATAGATAGTTTCGGATACTACAGAAGATCGGGCCCTGACTATTTTGAATGGATCGATATGGGCTCTTATGTCGGACTCGATGATCCTTACTGGATGGAATGGACATTCCTGAAAGATAATTTAACAACCGGGGGCACCTGGACCTCAGCGCAGTTTGGAGGTCCATTCACCGATCCGGGTAGTGGTATGACGTCTACCGTGACATTAAGGTGGGATTTCACGATCGTGCAGCAAAACGTAAATTTTACCGTGGGCTCGCTTAATTTCACAAATGTCATCCGGGTTAAACAGGAATTAAAACAACTGGTGGGAACAAACTGGGTGCTTGCGGCGTACTTTGATTCCTATTTTGCCAGGGACAAGGGCCTTATAAAACAGGACCTGTACGATAATGCGGGTACAATAGTGTACGAGCAGGATGTAAGACGACTTGTCGTTTTTTAATAATAATAATTAAATAAGAAAGCCCCGACGATCTTGTCAGGGCTTTTCCTTTTTATTGGCTCAGGGTTTTATTCATAGCTTGCAAACCAATCACTATCTCTTTCCTCCACATGATCCTTATGGTTGTGTTTATTAAGCTTCCGTGAAAGTCTTGCTTCCTCTTTTGCTGAATAAGGATTTACCATCGGGAGGACTTTTAACCCTTCCGCATATTTCTTCTTATTCGTCGGCTTTGTAACGATATGCAGGTACGTTTTTTTCTCAGGCTCCTGCTGTTTCAGCACTTTGAGTGGGTATGCTGAAAAATAGAAGTTCGGTTGGCGGGGTGCTTTCATAGATAACGGTTTTTTCGTTAAGAGTTTCATAGCATATTGGAAACGTTAAATTATAAATTTTATGGTGTGAATCATAGGTAATTTTTAATTAAAAGGCAGGGAAATTTACCCCGCCTTTATACGTAAAATGTCGAAAAGCTCTTCCCAGTCTTGAGAGGTAAAGGTTAAGGTTAAGGTTGAGGTTGAGCAAACAACCGTTCCTGGTCTTAACCTTAGCCTTAACCTTTCCTTGCCGGCTCTGCCGGAGAGGGGCCAGGGGTGAGGTTTACCATATTTTCAGGTTTTACCCACTCATCGAACTGCTCCGGCGTTAAATAACCCAGTTTTACCGCCATTTCTTTTAAAGTGGTTCCTTCTTTATGCGCTTTTTGTGCGATTTCTGCTGCCTTATAATAGCCGATTTTAGTGTTCAGCGCAGTCACCAGCATCAGGCTGTTATCAACATGTTTCTTAATATTTGATTGGATGGGCTCGATCCCAACTGCACATTTGTCATTAAATGAAACACAGCCATCACCGATCAGTCTTGCACTGTGAAGAAAATTGTAGATCATCACCGGCTTGAAAACATTCAATTCAAAATGACCCGTAGCGCCACCAATATTAATAGCTACATCATTTCCCAAAACCTGTGCAGCGATCATTGTGATTGCCTCGCATTGTGTGGGATTTACTTTGCCTGGCATTATAGATGAACCGGGTTCATTATCGGGTATGAATAATTCACCGATGCCACTTCTTGGTCCTGAGGCAAGCAAGCGGATGTCATTAGCGATCTTCATTAAACTAACGGCAACAGTTTTTAATGCACCATGAGCTTCAACAATTGCATCATGTGCTGCCAGCGCTTCAAATTTATTTTCGGCGGTAACAAATGGCAGCCCTGTAAGGGTCGCAATGTGTTTTGCGACATTTTCGGAATAGCCTGGTGGTGTATTGATTCCTGTACCAACCGCGGTCCCGCCAAGCGCCAATTCACGTAAGTGAGCTAATGTATTTTTAATTGCTCTTAGTCCATGATCAAGTTGAGAGACATAGCCGCTGAACTCCTGGCCGAGTGTTAACGGTGTTGCATCCATGAGATGTGTACGCCCGATCTTCACTACGTTCATGAATTGCTTGCTTTTTTCAGCGAGTGTATTTCTTAGCTTTTCAATTCCCGGGATGGTTGTTTCAATTAATATTTTATAGGCAGCAATATGCATGGCTGTTGGAAATGTATCGTTTGATGATTGCGATTTGTTGACATCATCATTGGGGTGTAAGAATTTGTCTTTGTCATTTAATTTACCGCCATTCAATACATGTCCGCGGTAGGCGATCACTTCGTTTACGTTCATATTACTTTGTGTACCGCTCCCGGTTTGCCAAACCACCAGTGGAAAATACGCATCAAGCTTTCCATCCAGAATCTCATCGCAAACCTTTCCAATAAGATCTGTCTTTTCTTTGGATAGAATACCAGCATCTGAATTTGTCAATGCCGCTGCTTTTTTCAAATAGGCAAATGCCCGGGTGATCTCTTTGGGCATTCTGTTTATGTCCTGTGCTATTTTAAAATTATCAATGCTGCGTTGGGTCTGTGCACCGTAATAAGCATCTGCGGGAACCTTCACTTCTCCCATCGTGTCTTTTTCTATCCGGTAGTCCATGAGTTTATTTTTCGGCGCAAAGGTAAGCCAATGCCGGAAACGATTGCATTGATTTTTATATTGAATGATGATCTCAAAGCTTTATTTTTAGATATAAAACCCTTGTTGCTGACATGAAAAATCTGATTGCGATCTGCCTGCTCTTCGTTTGTTTTTACTCAACCGGACAGACCTATCAACCCACATGGGAATCCATTGATAGACGTCCAACTCCCCAATGGTTCAAAGATGCCAAGTTTGGCATCTTCATTCATTGGGGTGTGTATGCAGTACCTGGCTGGAGTACAAAAGGAAATTATGCAGAATGGTATCAACAGGGATTGCAAACAACAGATACCGCACGACAAAGATTTCACAAAGCAAAATTTGGCGAAAGAACTTACTATGACCTGGCAAATGATTTTAAGGCTGAGTTGTATAATCCCGATGAGTGGGCAAAGCTGTTTGAAAGATCAGGGGCAAAATATATTGTGCTTACATCAAAGCATCATGATGGCTTTACATTATGGCCCAATCAAAATGCAAATAAGACCTGGGGTTTTCCCTGGAATGCAAAAGATGTTGGTCCCAAAAGAGACCTGCTCGGCGATCTTTTTCAAGCAGTAAGAAGAACTTCGGTACGTCCGGGTATGTATTATTCATTGTACGAATGGTTCAATCCTTTATGGAAAAGCGATCCAAAAAAATATGCAACACAACATGCCTGGCCGCAAATGAAAGAATTGATCAATACGTATCAGCCGGATGTATTCTGGACGGATGGTGATTGGGATGCCCCTGCCGAAACGTGGAAGAGCCAGGAATTTCTTGCCTGGTTATTTAATGAAAGCCCGGTGAAGGATAAAGTAGTTGTGAATGACCGTTGGGGGAGCGGTGTCCGGTTTCATCATGGAGGAATTTTTACACCCGAATACCAACCTGATCTTGATTTTGAAGATCATGATTGGGAAGAAAGCCGTGGAATGGGTTATAGCTATGGTTACAATCGGGAAGAAGATGCCTGGGATTATAATTCTGCTCAATCATTGGTGATTGCGTTGATCGATAAGGTAAGTCGCGGCGGGAATTTTTTGTTGGATATCGGTCCGGATGAACACGGAAAAATTCCTCCGATCATGCAGGAGCGCTTGTTGCAAATAGGAGAGTGGTTGAAAATAAATGGAGAAGCGATCTATAATACCCGGAGATGGAAGACACCAGTGCAATGGAGCGAGGGAAGAAGAGATTATAAAGGTGGTAATGAACATATCACCGGCGATTGGAAAACAGGTGGCGATATCATGATCAAGCTTACAATTGATCCCGATCCTGGTTATGCAGTAAAAGAGATTTTCTACACATATAATCCGGCAGAGAACAGTTTGTACGCGATCTTTCCAAAATATCCTGATAACAGGAAACTTGTATTAAAGAATATAACATTACCAGCAGCAACAAAGATCGATTTCCTTTCAACTAAAGAAACTTTACAATGGAAACAAACGGGGGTAAATGTTGAAATAAACTTACCTGAATACAATCCCAATATCATCAAATCGCCATATGCGTTTGCGATAAGGATTGAAAACTTTGGAAAATTTGCGTCTAAACCTAATATAAACGTTGAATATAAGCCCGGCCAAATAAAACCTTTGGTGACTATAAGTTCAGCCGATAATTTTAATTTAACGTATACTACTGATGGAAGCACGCCCACCCGAAATTCGACCTCATATACAAAACCCATTTCTCCCGAAAAAACATTAGTCCTGAATGTGGTTAGCTATCCACCATCAAATGATGGTGATGTTGGCAAAATTCTTCCCAGTTCAGTTGTTTCTCAGCAAGTAGTCGTATACGAATGGAAAAAAGGTCTGAAACTTTCAAATCCAAAGCAAGGGATCAGCTACAAATATTTTGAGCCGGCAGGAAAAATAGATTTGAGTTCAATTACCGGGACCTCCACAGCAACCGGGGTAGCGGGTATTATTTCAAACAAAGAGAAAAAGCGTGCCGATAAGTTTGCTTTTGAATTCACTGGTTACATAAAAATTGATAGTGATGGGATCTATACATTCTTTACCAGCTCAGATGATGGGAGTATGTTGTATATCGATGATGAGGGGATCGTAAACAATGACG
Organism: Chitinophagaceae bacterium; assembly: GCA_035717045.1. GTDB lineage: Bacteria > Bacteroidota > Bacteroidia > Chitinophagales > Chitinophagaceae > VBAS01. The sequence continues at coordinate 3,083 of DASTIZ010000338.1, read as the reverse complement.
GCGATCACGGCAATATTGAAAAAAGCGGCGCAGCAGCACTGAAAAAAGGTTTTCATAAAATTAAAGTCCTTTACTTTGATAGTGGTGGTGGAAACTCTTTAAAAGTTTCGATGCAGAAAGAGGGTGGAGTAAAAATGGAGATACCAAAGGAACTATTGTATCATTAATCAACCAGCAGCATGAGCCAAAGCCGCAACTCTTTTCTTTTTGCTTTTATACTTGTCACCAGTCTTTTTTTTCTTTGGGCTTTTTTGCATAATACAAATCCCATTCTTATCCCTCATTTAAAAAAGGCTTGCCAGCTTACCGATACACAGTCGTCATTTGTTGATCTTGCTGTGTATTTCGGTTATTTTTTGATCGCGATTCCCGCGGGTCTTGTGATGCATAAGTTCGGGTATAAGAGCGGGATCATTCTTGGCCTTTGTCTTTATGCAGCAGGAGCTTTACTATTTATACCCGCGGCTTCCGGAAGAACGTTTGGTTTATTCCTCGCTGCGCTGTTTATTCTTGCTGCAGGTGCCACTTTTTTGGAAACGGTTGCCAATCCATACATAACGATTCTGGGACCGAAGGAGACTTCGGAACAACGATTGAACTTTGCTCAATCATTCAATGGTGTAGGTGCATTTGTGGCGCCGATCATAGGTGGTAAATTTATTTTATCCGGTGTCGAGCATACAAAGGAGGAATTGAACCAGATGGCGGCAAAAGGTACTCTCGATGCGTATTTACAATCCGAAGCTGATACAGTGAAAATTCCTTACCTGATCATTGCGGCTGTGGTTATCCTGGTCACTATCGGTTTTTTATTTACAAAATTGCCTGAGGTAAAGGAATCGGCTGCTGCGGATGCTCATACCGGGTTTTCCTTAAAAGTACTGCGTCATCCGCATGTGATGTGGGCCGTTATTGCACAATTCTTTTATGTCGGGGCACAGGTTGGCGTTGGAAGTTTCTTTATTCGGTTTTCAAAAGAAGTAATGGACCTTGGAGAAAAACCGGCTTCTTATTTATGGGGTTCGATTGCGATGGTAGGTTTTATGGTCGGTCGTTTTGCCGGCACGTTCCTTATGAGATTCATTAAACCACAAAAGCTGTTATTACTTTATGCCATAATAAATATCTTATTATTAGTAATCGCATTAAATACTTCGGGTAAAATGGCTGTGTACATGGTTGTTGCTGTTCCGTTCTTTATGTCGATCATGTTCCCGACAATCTTTGCACTGGGTATAAAAGAGCTGGGAGATGAAACAAAAATGGCCTCTTCATTATTAGTAATGTCAATTGTCGGCGGCGCTTTAGCACCATTAGTGATGGGTTTGATTTCAGATTATTCAGGCAGCATGCAAAAAGCCTATATCATACCTTTACTTTGTTTCATTGCTGTTGCCTGGTTTGGATGGAAAGGGTACAAAATAAGACAAGTAAATGTTTAGTCTCGACAATAAGGTTGCAGTCATAACCGGCGGAGGAAGCGGTATCGGGAAAGCAATTGCAAAACTGTTTGCAAAACAAAAAGCCGCTGTCCACATAGTTGAATTGAATAGCGAAGCGGCAAATGAAACCGCCGCAGAAATAAAAAATGGGGGTGGAGTCGTTACTATTCATAGCTGTAATGTTGCCGATCAAAAAGAGGTGGGTGCCATATTTAGTAAGATAGGATCAATTAATATTTTAGTGAATAATGCCGGGATTGCTCATATCGGGAAAGCTGATACCACCAGGGAAGAAGATTTCGACCGGGTGATCTCTGTCAATGTAAAAGGAGTCTACAATTGCATTCATGCCACTATTCCTTTAATGAAAAAAGCGGGGGGCGGTTGTATAATTAACATGGCTTCGGTGGCTGCGTTGGTAGGTATCCCGGATCGTTTTGTATACAGTACCGCCAAGGGGGCAGTCATGGCCATGACACTTAGCGTTGCAAAAGATTATTTAAGCGACAACATCCGTTGCAATTCTATTTCACCGGCTCGGGTGCATACTCCATTCGTCGATGGGTTCCTGAAAAATAATTATCCTGGCAAAGAAGCCGAGATGTTTGAGAAGCTTTCAAAAACTCAACCGATCGGCAGGATGGGTACGCCGGAAGAGATCGCAGCGTTAGCTTTATACCTGTGCAGTGATGAAGCCTCATTCATCACAGGGTGTGATTACCTCATAGACGGAGGCTTTGTAAAACTTAACGGCCCCTCCTGAATCCCTGCAGGCTCCCCGAAAGGGATGTCTTAAAAACACCTGATACTATGAAATTTTTAAGTTATAGATAAACAAACTTCCATGAAAAGATTTTTTAAATTAAACAGTAAATTCTCTGCTGTTGGGGTCTGTGCCAGGGTGGCCTCCCCCAACGGGGGATGTGGGTCCGAAAGGACTCCTTTGGAGGAGGAGGCTGTATGAAATTAATTCGTTACGGAGAAACGGGTAAAGAAAAGCCGGGAGTAATAATTAATGATGCCTGGTTTGATGTTGCCGATTACGTTAAAGATTATAACGAGGATTTTTTTGAGAACGATGGGCTGACGAAACTAAAAGCAATCATTACCGGGAAAACGTTAAGCGAAGTTTCCAGGGACATTCGACTTGGGCCACCTATAGCAAGACCATCAAAGATCATTTGTATTGGTTTGAATTATTCCGATCATGCAACTGAGAGTAAAATGGAATTACCGCCTGAGCCTGTTATTTTCTTTAAAGCGACCACGGCATTGGCTGGACCCAACGATAATCTTATCATTCCCAAAAACAGTTCAAAAACGGATTGGGAAGTTGAGCTGGCTGTCGTGATCGGTAAAAAAGCTTCTTATGTTGACGAGGCATTTGCCATGGACCATGTTGCGGGTTATGTTTTGCATAATGATTATAGTGAAAGGGAATTTCAACTGGAAAGATCAGGACAATGGGTCAAGGGGAAGAGCTGCGATACGTTTGCTCCTTTGGGTCCTTACCTGGCAACTCAGGACGAAATTGATGATGTAAACGATTTGAGGTTATGGTTGACGGTTAATGGAAAAATGATGCAGGACGGTAATACCAAGAACCTTGTGTTTAAAGTTCCGTATCTCGTTTCCTATCTC
>DASTIZ010000337.1:0-5573 GCA_035717045.1 Chitinophagaceae bacterium | reverse complement strand
GAACGGATCATACCCATTACCGTACCCAACAAGGCAACGAGTGTACCAACGGAAGTGATTGTTGACAGAAATACGAGGTTTTTTTGTAGCATCGGCAGTTCCAGGGCGGTGGCTTCTTCGACCTCCTTTTGTATGGCCAATACTTTCTGATCGGTAGAGAGCTCTGTATTGGTGGTCATTTCCTTGTAACGACGAAGACCGGCACGCATAACATTCGCAACGGAGCCGCGCTGCTTATCACATTCGGCAATAGCCGCATCTATATTCCTGTTTGCCAGGTGATATTGAACTTTACGAATGAAATCAGCAATAGAACCACTACCCAACGCCTTGCTTATGGTCAAAAATCTTTCGATCGAGAAGGTCACTACCATCAGGAACATCCCGATTAGCAGCGGCACAATAATGCCTCCTTCATAGATCGCATTCATAGCACCTTTGGGTTTTAAGTGATGTGGCCAGAAACCACCCTTTGGATCTGGTTTTTCGAATCCATCCGGATCACCAAAGATAAAACGCCAGATACAGTAGCCTGCGATGATACAAATAATTGGGGCAAGCCATGAAATGGCATTACTGCTCTTTTTTGCTTGTACTGAAGTAGCTTTCACACTTGCTGTTGCAGTCGGTTTAGTTTCAGCCATGATCGTTGTTTTTAGTGTTTAGAATTTTTTAAATAAAGATTTGATTTTTTTCAGGGACACAATTCTAAGGAAAAAAAAATTAAATGCTCCAAATGCCCCCTCAAAAAATTTTAACCAGAGCGGTACAAGTTAATGATTTTTTGATATGAACCAAGAAGCAGTTCCTTTTTGGCCCCAACCCCAAACAAGGGTTAGTCTCAGACTCATATGATCTTAAAACTGCTGCTTGTTCACGAGGTAAGATCACTCATATCGAAGCGCTTCAATCGGGTTTAGACGACCCGCTTTCAGCGCAGGATACAGGCCTGCCAGCAATCCCGTAACTGAACAAATCACAATGGCAAGGATCACCCAGTTCCAGGGTACTACAAAGCCTGTACTGATAACAAGAGAGAAGAAGTTACCTAATGATATACCAAGGATGATACCCAGCAATGCACCCAGTACACTGATAATAATTGCTTCCAGTAAAAATTGTAAGATGACAGTCCGCTTTTTTCCGCCGAGGGCTTTTATGAGGCCGACTTCCTTTGTTCGTTCGGTTACCGCTACCAGCATTATATTCATTAAACCTATTGCGGCTCCGAGCAATGTAATGAATCCAATTACGACGGCTGTAAGCGAGATCATGCCTAAGCTATTCATTGCCTTTTCAGCTATGCTGTCATTCCGGTCGAGAACAAAATTACTTTCTTCAGTTGTCGATAATTTTCTTACCGACCTGAATACACCCTCTGCTTCACCCATGGCCGCATATACTTTTTTGATATCGTCTGTCATTACCGCGATCACATAGCTTATACCTGAGCTGAACTGGCGGTGAATATTTGTATAACTTGTTATGATCCGGTTGTCATAGCTCATACCAAACGAAGACCCACGGCTCTCCAAAACGCCAATTACGCGGTAGGGTATATTTTGTACCCGAATAATCGTATTTACAGCCCTGTCGGAGTTATTAGGAAATAACTTCTTTGCTATGTCTTCACCAATGATGCAAACATTTCTACCCGATTGAACATCTGCCTGGTTTAAATTTCTGCCTACCCTTATTTTGAATCCATTCAAAACAAGATAATTTTCATCGCCACCAAATACAATTACGTTCGGGCTGGTTTTTCTCGTTTCATACGAAGCGATCGCATTTCTTGTGGCAAATACAGAGAGGCCTTTTGATGAAGGGAATTTATAGTTCTTTACAAATATCTCGGCTTCGTCTTTGGTTATCCTTTTGCTCAGGTTCGACGTCCTTTGTTTTTTGGCGCCCTTTTTTTCTTTCCTTATTTCGTCATTACCGCCGCCAAAACGAATATTTCTCTCCCTGTAGCGAATAGTAAAACCGTTCGCACCCATGGTTGAAAAACTTTCTGAAAACTTCTGATCGATGGCCTTGATAGCAGTATTAACAACCACCAACGCCGTTATGCCCAATGCAATGATCAACACGGTAAGCACCGTCCGGAGCATATTGCTGCGAACCGATCGGAATGCAATTGAAAAAATATCCTTTGATCTCATTGTTACCCGAAAGTAGTGAAGCCGGCAAATTCAAAGTTATAGAATTTGACAACCGGCAGCAGAAATTAAAACGCACCGGGTAATTCAAGACCAATCTTTCTACCGCGAAGAATTATTTTTTAGGCTCCAACGCTTCATCAATTCTTTTGGCGATATCCTGCAAATGATATTTGCTCATTGGATCACTAGTTGTTACAGCGGCCGCAGTTACTTCGGATCTTAATGATGTCAGGTGAGCTCTAATAAAGCTCTTGATGTCGGATTTGTCAACGTTCACCGGGGGCGGCACATTGAAACCGCCTCCACCCAGATTAATTACGACCGGCGCAGGACCGAGCAGACCGGTTAACACATTCACATATGACTTTTGAAGGTTCCTGCGATAGACATCTATGGTTCTTTTTGTACCTAATTCTGACCATATCCCCTTTTTCAGGTCACTGAACAAGTCTGTCATTTTATATGTATTGCTGCCAATTGTTGCTTCAGCAGTGATTAGCTTATTCAATGTGTTGGCGCTAAACAAGCGATTCAAAGCATTATCCTGGATATTCCCGATAATCGTTAGCGGGTTGCCACCGGTTCTTGCAAACACATCATTATTGACAAGCCATGTGGGCGTGACAAACAATTGCTGATTTAAGAAGGCAACTGCTTCGGCCTGCTTTGCCCTTGGGGCAAACTCATAAACCGGCTCTGTATCCTCAACCACCCTTGGTGTTTTGTATATGCCGCCAACGTTTCTTGCCACGTGGTTCATATAACGGCTGAATTGCCCGCTAACCTGGTTATAGATATCTGAAAGGTTTGAAAAATCTTCATTGTCGACTTTTGTCCAATTCATTAGTTCAGGAACAATTCTTTTCAGATTCCTTATGCCATATTCACTTGCTTTTATAGAATTATCACCAAGATCTTCTGTTTGCGAACGCGGATCGTCCTGGTTGCTTTCACCATCACCCCACCACAAACGGCGGTCCTTTAATTTTTCCCGTGTCCACTGATTCAGTTTCCCTTTTTCCGCTTCAGGTGTTTTGAATTCGGGGAAAAGCCGGTAACCCCATTCAATCGCCCATCGGTCATAATCACCAATACGAGCCTGCAACTCTTCGCCATTTAACCCATCCTCGGGTTGTGCTACATAGTTGAACCGGGCATAATCCATGATCGAAGGAGTATGTCCATTCCTGGCGACCCATTCTTTATTTCTTAAATTCTCAACAGGGACCGAAGAACTTGAGCCAAAATTGTGGCGAAGACCCAATGTATGCCCCACTTCATGCGATGAAACAAACCGGATAAGCCGACCCATCAGTTCATCCGGAAATTCCATCTTTCTTGCCCGGGTGTCATTAGGCGCTGCCTGTATCAGATACCAATTACGGATCAGCATCATTACGTTATGATACCAGTTAATATGACTTTCTATTATCTCGCCACTGCGCGGATCGGAGATGCTCGGTCCACTTGCATTAGGAATATCTGACGGTTTATAAACGATTGCGGAGTTGCGGGCATCTTCAAGGCTCCATGCACTATCCTCTTCTCTTGTCGGAGCCGGTTTTCCAAAGATTGCATTCTTAAACCCAGCCTTTTCAAATGCAGCCTGCCAGTCATTCACACCTTGTATCAAATAAGGAACCCATTTCTTTGGAGTTGCCGGATCGATATAAAATATGATCGGCTTTTTAGGTTCGACAAGCTCCCCTCTCTTATACTTTTCAATGTCTTCATCTTTTGGTTCCAGTCTCCATCTTTTGATCAAAGTGATATTTTTCACTCCCTGTGGATTTGCATCAAAATCAGTATACCCCACGGTGAAGTAACCAACTCTTGGATCAAAATGTCGCGCCTGCATCGGCACTTTTGGAAGCAATACCATTGAACTGTTCATTTCCACCGTAAGATTGCCTTGCGGCTGCGGAGTACCAATACCACCACCGGGAGTTGGAGCCTGGCTTCGACCATAAGTTTTCACTGCCTTGATCTCGATATTGATGGGGTATGGCCTCACGCTTACGATGTACGATTTATCTGTTTGTAATGAACCAAGCCGTCTTTGGGTTTTCGCTGCATTACTAAAAAATAATACATCATTATCTCCATTTACAAAGTCAGTGATCTCGATAACTGATGTTGCAGAATCCCTTCCGTACGCTCTTATATCAAATGAAAATGAAATGGGTTGTAAATTAGAATTGGCCACGGATGAAAACATGGGTGATGTGGAGTCTTTCGCGTACACGGCATAAGATATAGTCCGGAGAAACATCCGGTTATTTGGTCCTTTATCAAACCGGATCACATTTTGTCCAACCTGGTCACCTCCATAACCACTACCAGCCTGCGTCCGCGAGATACGATTGACAACAAGAATATCCCGCCACAGAAGATCATTGGGAATTTCAAAATAATACTTGTCTTCGACTTTGTGAACCTTGAAGAAACCTTGCCAGGTGATCGCTTTATCAGTTATCACTTCCCGGTAAGATTTTGGACCGGTTCTTTGACCCGGTCTTGTGGTATCACCCGATTGCTGTGGTCTTCCTTGCTGTGCAGTAACAATAGTAGAAATGCAAAGCATTAATGTGCCAAGGAGTATCCGGCTTGTCGTTTTGCTCATGCGATGAAAAAATTTTTAAGAGGAACAAAGATATGAGTCAATTCTTCCCGTCAAAGCCAATTCCACGAATGGCAGCCCGGTTGCCAGCTACTGGTTACTGGTTTAGAAATAGAACCAGGTGAACAAAATTTGCGGATAAACACCGATTATGATGATCAACGCAGCCACCAAAGTTATCGTCCATTTAAATGACGGACTTATTTCCATTGCCTGCGGCTCTCCCTCTTTAAAATACATTGCCTGTATCACGCGGAAATAATAGTAAACACTAACAGCCGCCATCAGTACAGCAAATATTACAAGCCATAAAAACTCACCGTTGCTGACCACGGCATTCAACATATAGTATTTTGCAAGAAATCCTGCGGTCAGCGGGATGCCGGCTAAGGATAAAAGAAATATCACCGCTGCCGCTGCGAGCAAAGGCTGATGCCTGGCAAAACCATTGAAGCCATCGAAGGTATAATCTTTCATTTTTACCAATATGGCGAAAAGTCCGATTGTTGAAAGACAATAGGCAGTGGCATAAAGCAATATTCCCTCTGATCCTACACTATTTAATGCAAGAATTGCCATAAGCATGAACCCCGCCTGCGCAATACTTGAATAAGCCAGCATTCTTTTTACACTCTGCTGGAAGACCGCAGTAATGTTACCAATGAACAAGGTGAGAGCAGTCAGGATAGCGATGATCAGTTTCCAGGTTGCATGAATATCGCCAAAGGCAAGATAAAAGAGGCGAAGGAAAGCTATGAACACAGCGGCTTTGACAATCGTCGCCATAAATG
>DASTIZ010000336.1:0-9158 GCA_035717045.1 Chitinophagaceae bacterium | reverse complement strand
CTATTTGATTGCTTAGACCCCGTCAACTCTCACCCTTTTTCACTTTTATAAATCTGATAATTATCAGATCAAATCTATTGGTATCTTAACTTCGATCTCAAAGAACTATTTTATTGATTTGTAAACATAGGAGACCCCGGGTTAGAACTGCTGCAATACATCATTTACATGAATCACCCTTTTATATTTCATTATCCCTTTTTCATAGAAAGAAGCACTGGAATGTTCATACTCTGTAAAATCACTTACCAGTTGCCACCTTTTACTAACAGGATTGTGATGAATGTATTTTATTTTTTCAAGAATGAATTTCATTGACGGACATTCTTTTGCATCGAAGCTCTCTTCAAACACTTTATGCCGCTGCCCTTTAGTTCGTTCCCTTTTGCTTACCGCGCTTTGAAGTTCTTCAAGTAATACAAACTCATATTCACGAAAAAGTTCACGGATCGCATCGAGCTTGCGACCATCTGTAATAATATGTTTGAAGCGTAACATGATTTTTTGTTCTATAAATTTAGTTTATCTACCTTTTGACTTTAAAACGATTTTACGAATGATCACCCGCCTCTTTTTTCTTGTTATCATACTAATAATAAGTAGTGGTGCTTTTGGCCAGAAATACAAACGCATTCATCGAAAAGCTGTTTTAATCGATACGCATAATGACTTTCCAAGTGCATCGATCGAAAAGAAAGTGAGCTTTGACGATAACCTGCTTGGAAAAACACATTCTGATCTTGTGCGAATGAGAGCGGGTGGTGTTGATGTACAGGTATTCTCCATCTTTTGTGGGCCGGAACAAGATCAACCGTATGCATTTGCTAATCGTCAGATTGATTCCGTACACGAATGGGCGAGAAGAGCCCCGAACAGGATGGTGATCGTAAGAACTCCTGGTGAATTAACAAAAGCCGTCAGGGAAAAAAGATTGGCCGCAATGATCGGCGTTGAAGGCGGACATATGATCGAGGACAAAATTGAAAACCTCGATAAGTTGTATGCAAGAGGCGCCAGGTATTTAACACTTACATGGAATAATTCAACAAGCTGGGCTACATCTGCCGCCGATGAAGTCACCCAAAAAGATTCTTTACCTCACAAAGGTCTTACTGATCCCGGAATAAAGATCGTTGAAAGAATGAATGAGCTGGGAATGCTGATCGATGTTAGTCATAATGGTGAACAAACTTTTTGGGACGTTATTAAGTACACAAAGAAACCGATCATTGCATCGCATAGCAGCGTATGGAATCTTTGTCCCCATCGCAGAAATTTAAAAGATGACCAGATAAAAGCGATCGCAAAGAATGGTGGCGTGATTCATATAAACTTTTATGCCGGATTTATAGATAGTACGTATGACAGAAAATCCCAACTGCTGCGAATAAGACATAAACCGGAGATCGATTCGCTGATCGCACGTGGCAGCCAGCCCGAATATGCACGCTTTATCATCATGGAAAAATACAAAGAGGAGACCGATGCCATCCGGCCCCCGCTATCTATGCTGATCGATCACATTGACTATATAGTAAAGCTTGTTGGTGTTGACTATGTGGGTATGGGTTCTGACTTTGATGGTATTGAAGCAGGGCCCGTAGAATTAAACGGCGTGCAGGATTTTCCGTTAATAACGAAAGCTTTGCTGGAAAGAGGCTACTCCAAAAAAGATATTAAAAAGATCCTCGGAGAGAATTTTCTACGGGTGTTCCGGGCCAATCAGCTTTGATTGGAAATGATCGCTTCCTCTTCTTTTAATTTTTTATCAAAGAAAAAAGTGCCGCCGGGAAGAATGGAAGCAAGAAATGCGGTACCCAACCATTTTACGCTTTTATTGCGATCTGTTTTTACTTCCCATGCAAGGAAAAGAAAAGCCACAAACAGGATTCCATGCGCCCACCCCACAACCGTAACCGCCATTGGCTCTTTCAATAAATATTTTACCGGCATGGCAATACAAAGCAACATCAAAAAAGAAATTCCTTCTGCAATTCCGGCCCGGCGAAGCCAGCTTAGTTTTTTATTCATATTCGTTACCATGATTAAGGGCTGCAATATTAATGAATCTAACGTCTTTTCCAGGCTTTATATTCGTCCCTTCCAATTGTGGTGCTCCCGGCATGACTAAATGTATCCATAGTAAATGAAACATAGTTAATGCCGGGAACGGAAGTGAGGTTTATGGTCGCATCTGCAAACCAGGCGGATGCGCCTGCACTCCCCATTTGGTTACCCAGATATTCTCCATTGGGAACTTCTGTATAGAGCGTATCTGTGCTTTGTTTTAAAAATACAAGCTGCACTTCAGGATATTTTTCATTCAGCCCGTTTATGATTCGTTGAATTGTAATTGCAGTGTCTGGTATCAAAGTATCCTTTTTCATGACCATTGAATCAGCATTTACATTCCATACGAGGATAGTATCCGAAATCGCGATTGGCACATCGTCGATATTTTTGTCGTCGGAACTGCAAGCGATCAAAGTGAAAATTGATAATACGACTGTTGTAACCCGCATGACTGCAAGTTATTGAATGTGTCAATCAAAAATTACTTTACAAGAGTTAAATTGCGTTTATTAATAATACCAAAGCATATTGAGATTTTTACTCTTCTTTTTACCTGCCTTTTTTGCATTTCAGCTTGTCTTCGGACAAAAAGAAAACGAGGAATATCAATTACAAATAAAAAGAACAAATTCTGCCATACATATTGACGGCAGAATGGACGAACAGGCATGGCTTGAAGCCGAAGTTGCAACAGATTTTTTTATGGTACTCCCAATGGACACCAGCTATGCAAAAGTAAAAACAGAAGTAAGAATGAGTTATGACTCAGAAAATCTTTATTTCATTGCCACCTGTTTTCATAATGAAGGACAGGGATACATGGTAGAGTCTTTAAAAAGGGATTTTGTTTTTGGGAGGAATGATAATTTTCTTTTGTTTATGGATCCTTTTGATGATCAGACTAATGGTTTTTCATTTGGTGCCAATGCTGCAGGTGCTCAATGGGACGGAACAATGTATGAAGGTGGCAAAGTGGATCTGAGCTGGGATAATAAGTGGACCTCTATGGTGAAAAACTATGCTGACCGGTGGATCTTTGAAGCGGCTATTCCTTTTAAAACCATACGTTATAAGAAAGGAATTAAAACATGGGGGATCAATTTCAGCAGGCTTGATATCATCATTGCTGAAAAATCCAGTTGGGCGCCGGTACCAAGACAATTTCCGACCGCATCGCTTGCTTATACTGGTTCATTGCTGTGGGATGAAGCGCCACCTGATGCCGGCGCTAATATTTCTGTCATACCCTATTTACTCGGTGGATTAAGCAAAAATTATGATGCCAGGACAAAAGCCAACTATAGAAAAGATGTTGGCGTTGATGCGAAGATCGCCGTTACCTCTTCATTGAATCTTGATCTTACCGTCAATCCTGATTTCTCGCAGGTTGAGGTTGACAGGCAGGTAACCAATCTTGACCGGTTTGAACTCTTTTTTCCTGAACGGAGACAATTTTTTCTGGAGAATGGCGATCATTTTGCAAATTTTGGTTACACAACTATTCGCCCTTTCTTCTCCCGCCGAATTGGGTTGAATGCTCCTATTAGTTTCGGTGCACGGCTGAGCGGAAAGATCAATAAAGATTGGCGCATCGGGGTAATGGATATGCAAACGGGTAAAGTAGACTCAATCGAGCTGCCGGCGCAGAACTTTGCGGTGGTTGCTTTGCAGCGAAGAGTCTTTTCCCGTTCCAATATTGGGTTTTTATTTGTCAACAAACAATCGGTAAACTACCACCCTGCTGATACCGCAAAACATGTTTATTCATCATTCAATAGGAATCTTGGGTTTGAATACAATCTTGCTTCTGCAAATAATCTTTGGACGGGAAAATTTATGTTACTGAAATCTTTTAGCCCGGGCAGTCCCGGTAAAAATTGGGTTCACGCCGCCAATCTTCAATACACAAGTAAAAAATGGACCATTGGGTGGCAACATGAATATATTGGGCGTAATTACAGGGCTGAAGTGGGGTATGTGCCACGAACGAGTTACCTAAAAGTAAATCCACTCGTGGGCCGCTTGTTTTTTCCAAAAAGCGGAAAAGTGTTGAGTCATGGTCCACGATTGCTCACCAATTATTATTTCAGCACATCAATGAAACAAACAGATCATGAAACAATTTTGATCTACCTGCTGAATTTCCGCAATCAAAGTATGTTTGATGTGTGGGCAGGTGATGTGTTTATTGACCTGCTTCAGCCTTTTGATCCGACCAATTCAGGAAAAGATACGTTGGCCCGTGGCACAAAACATCGCTGGAAAGCATGGGGAATCGATTACATATCAAAACCACAAAGTCGTTTCACTTTTGGTTTTAGTACAAGATTTGGCGGTTATTATGCTGATGGTGATCGCTTAAATATTACAACTGATATTGGTTATCGTTTTCAGCCTTATGTAAATATTGCGATCAACACAAGCTATAACAATATCGATCTTCCTTTGCCATGGGGTAAAACGGACCTCTGGCTTATCGGCCCGAGAGTGGATGTCACAATGACAAATAAACTATTTTTTACCGCTTTTATCCAGTACAACGATCAACAAAAGAATATGAATCTCAATACAAGATTTCAATGGCGCTACCGGCCGGCGTCTGATCTCTTTATCGTCTATACCGATAATTATTATACCAACCCTTTATATGTCCGAAACAGGGCGGTTGTCCTGAAGTTCACGTATTGGTGGAACCTTTGATGCGAAAGTTGCAATCCCATAATTCATAGTTTCTTCGCCTGTATTGAAAATGCCTTTAACGGGTTCTTGCTGACCAAAAGATCGAGTTCGTCTTTTGTAAATCCTCTTGCCCGCAGCGCCGGGATCAACACCTTAAAAATATTTGTATAGGGTTTGACCTCCTGGATTTGTTTGTGCGGATCATACCAGCCTGCATCATGCGATATTAATATTCTGTCCAGGATTCCATTTTGTTTAGCAAATAAAAGTTTCTCCGTGTGTTTTTCCAGTTCCCAGCCTAGCCCGTCAAGTGCTATCCAACATCCTTCTTTTGCTGCAAGCAGGTAATTATTATTGTCACGTTCATTTTGCGCATGGACCCACACAAAAGCAGCGGGTGCCACTTTCATTGCTTTTAATATCCTCAATTGGGGCCACAATCCCTTTGATTCTCCAGTGTGAGAAAGGATGGTCAATCCTGTTTTTAAGTGTGTGATCGCAGCCGCTTTTACGAGTTTTTCATCAATAGGATCCAGTGTATCTTTTGCATCAACACTGATCTTGATAAAACCAGGTTTTATCGATGTGCCTTCAATGCCATCCTTATATTCATTGATCCATAGCTCGGCAAGTTCTTCGGCCGTCTTACTGAATGCAAATGAGGGAATGTATTTATTGTTGACTGCACCATAAAAACCTGTATTGGTCAGGATGGTCAGGCCGGTTTTCTTTGAAAGCTTTTCCAGCAACAAAACATCCCGGCCAAGATAGGCCGGTGTAGCATCAACAAAGAATTTTACATTATGGTTTTCTAGCTCCTCCAGGTAACCGGACATGGCATTGATGACTGAATCATGATGCCATTTTGTTTTATCGATACTGTCCGCACCGATAAAATCTACAAGAATATGTTCGTGTGATAGCCAAATCTCTCCTGCCGCTGGTGTTACAGTTCCACGAACTGATTGAATTGAAATATTTTTCTCAGACGAACAACCTGTGACAAGTATAAGTAAGAATAAAAAGTATTTATTAAAAACAATTTTCACTGTATTATACTTTTACTATCGAAGTTGGAATAAACCACGGAGTCACGAAGGCACGGAGCCACACGGAGAAATTACTTTGTGAATCTTTGTGTCTTTGTGTCTCCGTGGTTTAATAACCGATATCTTCCGAAACAAAGATCGCATTTGAATTGAGATCATGAAAAGCAAATTCATTTGTTCCCCACGGCGTGTGTGCCCTGAAATCTTCTTCTCCCACAGTTCCCCGCTCTTTGAATTCTTCAAAAATGGGTTTTATGTTCTTTACATCGATACGGATAACGGCGCCGCCATTCATTGGATCATCATGGGTTCCTGCGTGCCATTGAAGATGTATCTCAAACCCGTCACGATAAAGCCCTGCATACATCTTCTCATGCAGAAAAGAAACTTCAAAGCCTGTTTTTTCTTTATACCAGGCAACATCCCTGTCAATATCAGCAGATTCAAGAACCGGGATGATCTTTACAAGTTTTGTGCTCATTTCACCACTATTTAGTTTCCGTTGCGCTAACCACCAGGCGGACAAGCTCCCCAATTTTATTCGGCTCAAGCCATCTTGTAACAATTACAAGATCATGCTCATTGTCAATTACAATAAAATTGCCACCGAAACCATCCGCGCTGTAGATTTTTTTTGAAACATTTCCCAGCCTGTTCTCTTCATTTGTCCACCACATCAGTCCGTAAGATTTGTTCGCCGGTGATGGCTGACTGACTGAGCTCACCCATTGTTCTGAAATCAATTGCTTATTCTTCCATTTTCCTTTTCGCAAAAACAATAACCCAAATCTCGCATGATCAAGAGTATTAATAAAAAGCCCGCCCCCAAAATGTCCGCCGCCGCTTACCGATTCGATCATTAGTCCATCAATATTCACAAATGAATTATCGTAACCATACCAGCGCCATGTTGTGGAGGCCCCGATCAGGTCCATGATCCTTTCACGCAACACAACAGGCAATGGTTTCCTGACAACCTGCAACAGGCAATAGGCAAGCAAATTGACACGAACATCATTGTATTCAAACGTTGAACCCGGTTCGGATAATTTTCTATTCTTCCAGTCATCAATTGTTCCCTCTCCCGGGGGACGATCGGCCCAATCACAAACATCAAACAAACAACCTGACCAATCCGATGATTGAGTTAGCAAATGCCGCCATGTGATCTTTGAATTATGCGGGCTATCGAACTTGCCATCCCATACATACTCCTTTACCTTGTCATCAATATTCTTTATCAGGTGATCATCCAACGCCAGCCCGGCAACCGTTGACAAATAACTCTTGGTAACGCTGAAAGTCATATCCACTCTTTTAACATCACCCCATTGGGCAACGATGTAGCCATTTTTTAGAATTACGCCTGCTGGTTTACCTCTTTCTTTCATGGGCCCGGCAATTTTATAGCCAGGCTCCCTTTGATAAGCTTTGTAGTTTGCAATCCGCAGATCATAATCGGTTTTTGTTTCATTTCTAATTGCAAAATTGACAGCACTATCGATCAGTGCCGGATTCATTTTTAATTCGGAAGGTTTTTTTGTTTGCCAGGTGGAGTCGGGGTAATAAGGTTGCTGGCTGTACGATGAGTAATAACAAATTGTAAAGAAGAAGAGAATAAATCTTGTGAGACAATCAGTCCGTTTCATATTTGATCAATTAAAAACTATCTTTTAGCGGAACAAAGAGAACGGCATCAGCGATAATCGTCCCGTTTGCTCCTTTATTCGTTACGGCTACAAATGACTGGGTTCCTTTTGGAAGCGAAAAAATCCCTAACGAGGTCCATTCACCCGAAGTTTGCCCTTCTACTCGTATGGATGAACTATTAATAAATATTTCTTTGGAATTTTTTCCATCATAAACTATATAGTGCGTTTGCCCGGCTCCGCCAGGTACCTTTGGAACATATGCATACAATCTGTATTTGCCACTTTCCTTGATTACCGGTACAAATTTCACCTGCTTTTCCGATACATGGTCTCCGATCAGCATACTGGGACCATAATTGCCTACATAACCATGTTCCGGTTCACTCGTTTTTCTTTGCCACGTACCCTCAACGTTCACACACTCTTTATCCTCATTGTCAACGAGTATTTCCGGGGTACTTTTGTCCATCAACGGGTTACTCTTTAAAAATTCCTGGATCTTTTTTACATCAACTTGCTGAACCGGTTGTTTATTATCAATAGCCATGCAAGCGGCCACAGCAGCAGACTGTGCTAACGCCATAAATACGGGTTCCATCCGGATAGAACCATACGCAATATGACTTGCAGATAAACATACAGGTACAATAAGATTTCCGCATTCATTTTCTTTCGGAATGATTGAACGATAGGAAATCGGGTAGGGACCAAACCCTCCAATCTCCACATTTCCTTCGTTCTTTACCATGTCGTTAACAACTATACGCTGGCAGTTGTGTGAATCCATTGTATAGGCAGCCATTGCTATTCCATCATTAACCAGTTCACGTCCCTGGCAATTGGCCTGTGTCATTACATAGCTGCCGATCATTCTACGACATTCCCTGATATAAAGTTGCGGTGACCAGTGACCATTATCGGCATATTCATCCTTAGGATAGCCCCATTGCTTCATTTCATTTCGCAATTCTGCCGGCACTCTTTTATCATTTGCATAGAAATAAAGCAAGCCCTTTGTATAAGCTTCATGTTCTTTTATGATCTTTGCTCTTTCGGCATAACCTGCTTCAGGATAATCATGGTTCATTCCGATCATATCCGTTGAAAACCCACCACGATTATTAATATCTGTTTTGCTATTTGGCATTTTGCTAAATATAAAATAGTCGTTGAGAGTTTTTTTATCAGGTTGTGAGGCAAATAATCGGATCAGCAGTTCATATTTTGAAGAATCATACCCATCGGGACGATCAATAGTCAGTCTGTTTCCGGCATCATTGGTTAAACAGATCCTGTAATTATATGCCTGTACTTTTTTGTCTCCGGTTCCATTCGGTTCAAGCCGGGTATTTGAAATTCCCCATAAGAGCCCGCTGCCGGGATCTCCGGGTATCTTGTAGGGATCGATGCCATCCGGAAACTGGTGCCTGTCCATCAACTGGACACCATTATATGTTTCATTATAGATGCTGTTTGATTCTCTGCCCACTGTATAAGTAACACCTGCCCTTGCCATCAGGTCACCTTCGTAACTGCAATCGATGAACATCCTTGCGGCGATCTTCCTTTTGGTGAGAGCCGATGTTCCTGAATGTTCTATGATGATCTCCTTTAGAAAACCATTTTTCTTTGCCGCTTTTATGATACGATGTTGAAATAAAATTTTTATACCTGCACCTCGTGCATAGTCATTGAATATTTTTTC
>DASTIZ010000335.1:0-23731 GCA_035717045.1 Chitinophagaceae bacterium | reverse complement strand
ATGGTGATAGTGATTTTGCTTATCCAGGCAATTGTTACGATAATCAAGGGAAAGATTGTGCTGCGTACCGGAAGATCTATCAATTTCTCGTTGATCATGTCGTATTACAAACATGTGTTGCGGCTGCCGCAATCATTTTTCGACGGTATGCGGGTTGGAGAAATGCTGAGCAGGATAAATGACGCCGTAAAGATCACCGCCTTTATTCATGAAGTTGCAGTTAACCTGATGGTTGATGTGCTGATCGTGACATTTTCTGTTGCTACAATGTTTTATTTCAACTGGCGAGCCGGGTTGTTGATTATGAGCATTATCCCTGCGTATTGTGTGTTGTATTTCATCAGCAACAAGCTAAATAAACGCTGGCAGCGCAAAATAGCGGTTTCGGCTGCCGGGTTCGATGCATCACTGGTTGAAAGCCTTGGCTCTGCAACTACCATCAGAAATCTGGCAATCGAAAAATACTTCGGCAGTAAGGTTTCAGACAAGCTCCATTCTGTGCTTGATAATGTTTATGAAGCCTCGGCAAAGCAAGTTAATATTCAGGCTGCTGCAGATCTGGCAGCGAAAATAATTACAGTAGTCTTGCTTTGGACAGGCAGCTATTATGTAATGAATGATGACCTGACGATGGGTGAATTGATGCTGTTCTATACCCTGCTGATGTGGTTTACGGTTCCGCTGCTTTATTTACTCGGGGCGGTTAAAACATTAAATGAAGCGGTGATTTCCGCCGAAAGGCTCTTTGAAATATTGGAATTGGAAGTAGAAGACCGGGGAAGGAAATGGATCAGTATCGAAGCGTTGAACATTGAATTAAAGAACGTTTGGTTCGCATATGGATATGAAGATTACATATTAAGAGGGATCGATCTTTCAATAAAAAAGGGAACAGTCCTCGGCATATCCGGGAAAAGCGGAAGCGGTAAATCTACGCTGGCCTCTCTCCTTCTGCGGACGCATAGGGTCACTTCGGGCAACATACTGATAAATGACGTTGATATCTGCGAGATCGACAGAACTTATATTTCTCAAATGATGTCTGTGGTTTCCCAGAAAACAGATTTGTTTTCAGCCACCATAAGGGAGAATATTACGATCGGACTTGACCACGACGAGGAACGGTTGAACATGATCTGCGAAAAGCTGGGAATAACAACGTTTGCTTCGCGCTTTCGCGATGGATTAGATACTATAATCGCTGAGCAGGGTAATAATTTATCGGGTGGACAAAAGCAAAGGATTGCGATCGCGCGGGCGATTTACAGGAATGCTCCGCTTCTGATACTTGATGAGGCGACAACCGCAATCGATCTTTTGTCAGAAGAAAAAATAATGCAAACGATTGAGTGGTATAAAAACAACGGAAATACAGTGATAATAATCGCGCACAGTGAGTCAACTTTAAAAATTTGCGATAATATTGCGGTTCTGGATGACGGGGTCATTAAGTAGCCGATTATATACTACATTTATAGCTTAAATATTTGTAAATAATGATGGTAAGAGTTTTCGCGGTATTACTAGTGAATTTTATTTTCCTGAACACTTTTTCTCAATCTTCAACAGCTGTAAACATTATTCCAAAACCAGTTAGTCTTAAGACAAAACCAGGCAGCTTCAGGCTGGACAAGAACACTACAATTGTGATAAGAGACGAGGGTGACAGGGATGCTGCAGATTTCTTCAATGATTATCTTAAAAGGTACTATGGATTTTCACTAACCATTAAAGACAGTGGAAATGGCAATCATATCAGCTTGTTCACCAAAAAGTTTATTCACGCTCCGGAAAATGAGGAGCACTATAATTTGAATGGCTCGGCCAAAACAATTACCATCGAAGGTGATTCGTATGCCGGAACTTTTCGCGGGGTGCAGAGCCTGATACATTTGTTGCCTGTGAAGAAATCAGGTTCGTTACAATTACCGCTTGTTATCATTTCTGATCAGCCCAGATTAAAATACAGGGGACTGATGCTTGACGTTTCACGTCATTTTTTCGACGTTGAATTCGTAAAGAAATACATAGACTTTATTGCTCTCCATAAAATGAACAGGTTCCATTGGCATCTTACAGACGACCAGGGATGGAGAATTGAAATAAAGAAATACCCGAAGCTGACCGAAGTCGGTGCCTACCGCAACGGAACTATTATCGGCCATTACCCAGGCACTGGTAACGACAACATTCGCTATGGAGGCTTTTATACGCAGGAACAGATCAAAGATGTTGTTGCATACGCAGCCAAAAGACATATTACCGTGATTCCCGAGATTGAAATGCCTGGCCATGCGAAGGCTGCGCTTGCATCGTATTCATACCTCGGCTGTACAGGAGGCCCATATGAAGTTAAGCAGACATGGGGCATTGAAGAAGATGTGTATTGCGCTGGCAACGATTCTGTTTTTGCATTCCTGCAGGATGTGCTCGACGAGGTGATGCCTCTATTTCCCTCCGAGTATGTTCATGTAGGCGGAGATGAATGTCCAAAAGACAGGTGGAAAGCTTGTCCCAAATGCCAGAAAAGAATAAAAGATAACAATCTGAAAGACGAGCACGGTCTTCAAAGCTATTTCGTGCAACGTATAGAGAAATATGTCAACAGCAAGGGTAAAAAGATCATAGGATGGGATGAGATACTGGAAGGTGGTCTTGCACCAAACGCAACCGTGATGAGCTGGAGAGGTGAAGCTGGTGGTATTGAAGCTGCGAAGCAGGATCATGACGTGATCATGACTCCTGGTTCACACGTATATCTGGATCATGCACAGAGCAAGAAAGAAGACTCTCTGACTATCGGAGGATATACAAGCGTTCAGAAAGTTTATAGTTACGAACCTGTTCCGCACGTGCTGAATGATCAGCAGAAGAAACATGTACTGGGCGCGCAGGGTAACGTGTGGACTGAATACATGACAAACCCACGTAAAGTTGAATACATGATCTTTCCCAGAATGAGTGCATTGAGTGAAGTGCTGTGGTCGCCCGCCGCATCTAGAAGCTGGAACGATTTTGAAAAGCGTTTGGCCATACAGTTTAAGAGATATGATCTGTGGGGAGTTAATTACAGCCGTGCGGTGTTTACCGACATGCGGATAAAGCTTGATCCGAAAAAGAAAATTGCATCTAAATAAAGAAATCCGCCATTATGAAATTTCACCAAAAAGCAATTGTATTATTATGAGCATGGTTGATTCTTTTGAGAAAATACCGGTAAAAATTTTCTCGGATATGAAGGACGGTTCTGTTTTTGTAGCAAATCAGATCGCAGCCCTGATAAAAGAAAAACAGAAGAACAATGAAAGATGTGTTCTTGGATTAGCTACCGGAAGCACTCCGAAAACACTTTACGCCGAGTTGGTACGGCTGCACAAAAATGAAGGACTAAGTTTTAAAAATGTAATAACCTTCAATCTCGATGAATATTACCCGATCGATAAGGACGCGTTTCAGAGCTACAACAGGTTTATGAAAATTCACCTTTTCGACCATATAGATATCGATCCGTCAAACATTAATATTCCCAATGGTGAAATACCGAAAGAAGAAGTAAAGGCCTATTGTGAAGAATACGAAAAGAAAATCAATGATGCCGGTGGCATCGACCTCCAGATCCTTGGAATTGGTAATAATGGCCATATAGGATTCAATGAGCCCGGTTCGAATCTGCATTCCAAAACGCGCCTGGTTGCTCTTGATAATTCAACAAGAATTGCCAACTCTTATGAGTTCGCGAATATCTCACAGGTTCCGCGTTTGGCGATCACTACTGGCATCAGCACCATCATGAGAGCAAAAAGAATAATATTGCTTGCATGGGGTCAGGGTAAAGCTCCGGTTGTTCAGAAATCAGTAGAGGGACATGTTACAGAACAGATACCCGCTTCGCAACTTCAACTTCACAACGATTGCGTCTTCGTTCTTGATGAAGCGGCATCGGCAGAGCTCACACGATTCAGTTCACCGTGGCTTACCGGTGAAACAGAATGGACTCCGAAGATGATCAAAAGAGCCGTGATCAACACGGCACTTAAAATAAGAAAGCCCCTACTCAGTCTTACTAATACAGACTATATAGACAACGGCATCGGCGACTTACTTGTTGAACACGGAGAGGCTTATGAGATAAACCTTAAGGTGTACTACATGCTCCGCGATACGATCACAGGATGGCCTGGGGGAAAACCTGATGTTAATCTTCCCAATCATCCCGAGCGTTCTGTGCCTTATCCAAAAAGGGTTATTATCTTCTCTCCTCACCCCGACGATGATATAATTTCCATGGGTGGAACGTTTCAGCGACTACACGATCAGGGTCACGATGTTCACGTTGCATATCAAACTTCGGGGAACATTGCGGTAACAGATGAGTTCGTTACGCGTTTCCTGGATTTTGCTGTAGGATTTGAGAACATGTTCGGTATGGATAGCAAGAAGTCGGAAGAGATTCTTACTAAAGCACGTGAGTATCTCAGGCGGAAAAAGACCAATGAAATGGATACTCCGGAGATACGATCAATCAAAGGACTGATCAGGGTATGTGAAGCGAAAGCAACCTGCCGCTATGTTGGTATTCCTGATTCTAACAGTCATTTCCAGAATCTTCCATTCTATGAAACCGGCACAATTGAGAAAAAGCCAATGGGTGAAGAGGATATCAGGCTTACTGTTGATCTTCTGAGAAAGATAAAACCGCACCAGGTGTTTTGTGCAGGCGATCTTGCTGACCCGCATGGAACACATAAAGTTTGCCTTGAAATAGTGTTTGAAGCGCTGCGAAGGATAAAGGAGGCTGGTGACGACTGGGTGAAAGATTGCTACATGTGGCTATATAAAGGCGCATGGCAGGAATGGGACATCAGCGAAATAGAAATGGCTATTCCAATGAGTCCCGACCAGGTGATGAAAAAACGATATGGAATATTCATACACCAGTCACAGAAAGACATGGTACCATTTCAGGGATCAGACAACAGAGAATTCTGGCAGCGGGCTGAGGACAGGAACAGTAATACTGCAAATATGTATGCCGAGTTAGGCATGACCAAATATGCTGCTATGGAAGCCTTCGTGAGATGGCACTATTGAATATAAAAAAAGCAGGCCGATGAATGGTCTGCCTGCTTTGAGTTAAGTTTCTCTTGTTTCTTACTTTTGAACTGTTACAGTTTGTGAACCTACGGTTACAATTCCGGTAAAAATGTTGATAATAACATCCAGTGCTGTGCGACTCGAAGTTACAGTGTAGTTAGTTGCATTTCCAGCCATTGCTTTTGATTCAACTGTGTTAAGAGGAACGAGACCCCAAAGGATGTACCAGGCTCTCTTTTCAATTTTTTCTCCGCCGCTTCCGCCGGATCCTACAGTGTGAGTTAGGGTAAAACAAGAACTGAACATTACAACTGCCATTACCAATGCAAGTGAAAGCTTTTTCATTTAGATGAGTTTTAGTTGATTCCAAAGTTAATGATCACGATGTAATGAACCGACAATAGATTCCAGAGTTTTTGTATTTAATGTATATGCGGAATCAATTATAACCGAATAATCAACCTGAAAAGATGGCCGCGTTCTGTCTCCAAACAACATTTTGAAAAAAGTTTGTCCCTGCTTTGCCATTACATATTGCTTTACCTGGTATCCGGCGGTGATGAACTCATCCCGTTGTATGTCGTTCCAGCTGCCTGATGGGTTAAGAACGGTCTTGAAATTCTCATCCATGTTCCTGAACACTGAATCGGGCACCTGACGTACATCAGTAAGTGAAAACACAACATGGCCCGAAGGGTCCTGCAGCATGTTACTGATCCGGACATTGCCAGACTTTGCCCGCTGTAAGGCCTCATCAGGCGCTTCGATGGCCTGCCAGCCTGCAGGCACGCTGTACCTGATACCAAGTGATGAGTCGGTTACAGGCTTGTTGACGATTGAGGAGTCAACATTGAACTCCATTTCGGTGATCGTTCGTGGAGGCGTTGTGTTGCAGGAACAGACAAGAATAGTAAAAAGGCAAAGGAATAAGGTTACCGAGCGGTTCATTAAAAAAATCATGCGCAAACTTATACGATTTCGTGTAAATATTTACCTTACCAGATTTTGGAGGTTAAAACAGCGCAAATGACTTTACGAACAGCATTCTTATTGATTGTTTGGTTTCTTTCCAGCATGGGTTTATCAGCTCAGAAAATGGTTAAAGAGGTAAATGCTGATGAGATTGCCACAGGCAATTCAATTATCGCCATAACGAACGTAAGGATCATCGACGGAAAGGGCGGAACGCCGATCGAAAACGGAAGTGTAATTGTTATCAATGGAAAGATTGTCGACGTGGGATCAAAAGATAAAATCAAAATTCCGCAGGGTGCATCTGGAGTGGACGGAACAGGCATGAGCCTTTTGCCAGGATTTATAGATGCGCATTTTCATATAGACGGTGAAGATGATCTTCCAGGAATGTTCCTTCAGAATGGTGTTACGTCTGTGAGAGACCCCGGTGCCTGGATAGAAACCTACGACAACGCAAGAAAATCCGGCAAACCGCAGCCACGAATGTTTCTCGCGGGACCACATATTGACATGTTTCCGCCTGCATATCCATCCGATGCGTATATCGTTCGTGATGCGGAAGAGGCCGTTACTCAGGTCAACAGAGCGGCAGACATGGGGGCAAGCATGATCAAAGTGTATTTCAGGCTGCCTCCTTCTATTATTAAAGAAGTATGCGTTGCTGCTCACAAAAGAGGAATACCGGTTTCAGGACATCTCGAAACGACTGAGGCGATGGAAGCAATAAACGCAGGCCTGGATGGAATTGAGCATGTAACTTCATTCGGACTTACACTCATACCAAAACGAGAAGGTGAAAAATTCCGGCAGGCGGTGTTGGCGAATAACAATGCAAGAAAGGACGGCCGCTATGAAGTATGGAGCAAGGTCGATGTTAATGGTAAAATGGCCGATTCGCTGGTAAAATTTCTCGTGAAGAAAAAGACGTTTGTAGATCCCACATTGGGTGCGTTTGAATACCGCCAGAAAGATGGAAACCAGGTACAAAATGTCAAATTGAATGGCTTCAATAACATGAAGGCTTTTACCGGCAGATTAAGAAAAGGTGGAGTGAGAGTTGTTCTCGGTTCACATTCCATGATAGAATATGCTGAAAAAGGTTGGGCATACCAGCGGGAAATGGAGCTTTTTTCCGAGAGCGGTCTGTCGAACGCTGACATTATAGTAGCTTGTACAATGGAAAATGCAAGATTTTTCAGGATCGACGACAGGCTGGGAAGCATAGAAAAAGGAAAAATAGCTGACCTTGTGCTTGTAAAGGGAAATCCTCTCAATAATATCAGTGATGCCCGGAACATAGTCAAAGTGATGCTTAATGGTGTTTGGGTAAGGATTAATTAATCTGTCAAAACGATTTTATGACTCGCCTTTTTTGTCTGATGATTGCGGCATTCTTGTTTGTAAATGCAAAGTCACAATCTATTTCCGCTGTTGCAAAAAGTTTTGTGGCTACGGTAAATGAGTCGCAAAAGCCATTAACGTTGTTCCCTTTCGAATCGGAAGAACGCTTTAATTTTCACTACTTCCCTATCGACGACAGGAAAGGTTTGCCACTCGATAAAATGACGGAGAAGCAAAAGAGTCTTACAATGCAATTGTTATCGTTGTGCCTTACTGACAATACCGTTAAGAAGATAAATGACATCATCGCACTGGAGGACATTCTGAAAGTACTTGAGAACCGCAAACCGGATGATCATTTCAGGGATCCCGGAAAATATCATCTGGCAATATTCGGAGAACCGGGAGAAAAAAATATATGGGGATGGCGGTTCGAAGGACATCACGTATCATTTCATTTTTCAACACAGAACAATACGCTTGTAGCGGGAACACCTGGTTTTTTGGGATCGAATCCTGCAATTGTGCAGGAAGGCGCTTATAAAGGAAAAGAAATTTTGAGGGATGAAAAAGACCTGGCTGTAAAACTTCTCAGTTCGCTTACCGAAGAACAACGCAAAACAGCTGTTATTGCAAATGAAGCTCCTGGTGACATCATAACCCGTATTGACAGAATTGCGATGATAAAAGATCCGGCGGGTATCACATATGCTCAGATGAATGACACGCAAAAAAAGAACTTTATTGACCTGGTGGCATTATATATAAACAGGTACAAGAAACCTTTCGCCGACAATATGCTCAAAGAGATTAAAGACGCGGGTTATGATAATCTAAGGTTTGCATGGGCCGGACATACACAAACCGGACTGGGTCATCCTCATTACTACCGTATCGTAGGGCCAACGCTTATTATAGAATACGATAACACGCAGAACAACGCAAATCATGTTCATACCGTTGTAAGGGATCTTTTGCACGATTATGGCGGCGACCAGCTGCTTGAGCATTACAAGACCGGTCATCATAAATAACCATTGCGGCTGATTAATATAATTTTAATGACACTATCTGATTTTATAGCTTTATAATTTAATACGCTTTAAGATGGCGGTTTCTGGTCTGCTTTTTATACCTGATATAAGCGGGTTTACAGACTTTGTCAACGAAACTGAAGTTGATCACAGCCGCTATATTATTCAGGAACTACTGGAAACGCTGATCAACTCCAACAAGCTACAATTGCAGGTTTCAGAGATCGAAGGCGATGCGATACTGTTCTACAGGTTTGGTCAGGTGCCTACCATGAATGAACTATTCAGCCAGGTGCAGACAATGTTTGAAAATTTCCATCGCGCACTAAAATACAACAGCGCTCGCCGCATTTGCCAGTGCAGCGCTTGCAGGAAAGCGGATAGCCTCACGTTGAAAGTGATTACTCATACAGGCGAATTTTCAAATTACACTGTCAAGGAATTCAATAAACTGATCGGCAAAGATGTTATCCTGATTCATCAACTGCTGAAGAACGATATTCCTATGCATGAATACTGGATGGTAACGAAAAACTGTATAGGTGAAAATCCTGACGAATCTGCTCTTCCGCAATTGCTGCAATGGAATAAGGGAAGCAAGGTTACTGATCATGGCAAAGTGGATTATTATTATTCGATACTTACTCCATTAAAGGAAGAAATAAAGTATGAAAGCCGGGAGCAACTTGGCATTAAAGGGAAACGGGAAATGGTAATTAGGCTCGAAAAAAAATTCAACGAGAATATACAGCGCATGCTGTCGGTTATCGGCGACCTTAATAACAGGTCGCGATGGATGGACGGATTGAAAGGTGTAGAAGACGTAACTACGGCCATAAACCAGGTTGGCACATCACATCGTTGTTTACTCGACAAGGAGATCGAGATAATGACTACCAGTGATTTTTATAGTGACGATTATAAAATAATACTCGAAGAGACCGATAGTAAGAAGATGGCCACTTGCCAGTTTGAACTTTGCAAGGAAAGCGAATCGGTTACATTACTCCGTATGAATCTTTTTTTGAAAAAGAATCCGGTGCTATTACTTGTTTTCAGGTTATTCATGAAAAGAAAGATGAAAAAGAGCCTGGAAAAATCGATGGAAAATCTGCAGGCATTCCTTCAGAAGCAGGAGTCGCTCGCCTGCCATTGTTAAACCCATCATACCATGTGCACAAAGGGCATTTTTTGTTAGGTGGATAAAACCCTTTGAGTTATTTTTGCAACCCGGTAAATGAAGGTTACTTGTAGAATATTGATGTTGAAGTACCGTATAAGGCCCTGTAGCTCAATTGAATAGAGCATTTGACTACGGATCAAAAGGTTTCAGGTTTGAATCCTGACAGGGTCACATCCAGAGACATCTGCGGATCATGAGGCGCAACGCGCCGAATAATCTGGACAGGCTTAAGAAAACGCCTTCCACTTCGAGGGCGTTTTTTTACTGATAAACCTGGGAAAACCACAAAATCTTACGTTACACAAGATGAAAGGTAGTTGAGATTTCTACGTTGTTTTTTTTATTGCGGGCACCTTTAATTTTTGCGGTGTTAATAAAGTCGGGGCCGGATACACTGCATTAACAATGGTTATTGGGTTTCATTGCTTATTACCAATGAACAGCTTCCCCTTACTTATTTCTTTAGCAAGATCTTGAATGGTCCTGGATTCAAAAAGATAAATCAGCTCTCGCTTAATATGCTTGTACTGATCATGCATCGGGCACGGCTTTCGTTCGGAACACTCCTGAAGGCCTAAGATGCATTTCATTAATACATGATCTTCATCAACAGCCTTGAGCACTGCCCGAACAGGTAATTTTTTCGCCTTTTCAGTTATATAGAACCCTCCATTAGGTCCGTGTGCGGAACTGATAACCTTGTTATCCTTTGTCAGCATCTGCAGTATTTTAGCTGTGAATGACCTGGGTGAGTCAATGGCCTTTGCAATTTCGACCAATCCAAGTTTTTGTTCCGGCGAACTTTTCTGAGCAATATAAATAGTAGCTCGCAACGCATATTCGGTGGCCTTCGAAAACATACTTTTCTGTTAGAATTTTGGTGATTGATTTGTAGCAAATTAAGCCCGATTCTCCACAGTTGAAAAATAATTAAGGACAATTTTATCCTTATTTATTATTTTTAGCTAATAAAACTGCGTTATGGAGAAAATTAATTTTATTAAATACCTGCTTAATCCCAAAAACTGGTGGTTACCTCTGCTGGTTATTTTTTTGATCAGCATTGCTGGTGTGACCATGATAGGTGTGCATACTTACACAGAAGCTCCTCCTATTCCTGATTATGTATCACAGACCAATGAAACTGTTTTTTCCAAAGAAGACATATTAAAAGGCCAGGGCATCTTTCAAAAATATGCGCTGATGGAATATGGGAGTATGTTTGGTGACGGCGCCAACAGGGGACCGGATTATACAGCAGAATCATTGCACTTCGTAGCAGCATATATGAATGAATATTATCGTTCACAATTCCAAAACGATACGACTAATGGCTTCCTCGACAAAGGAGTCATTGAACAGGTGAAGGCTGAGATAAAAAGTAATAGGTTTAATAAAAGTCAAAATAGGGTAATACTAACCGATGCGCAAGTGTTTGCCGCCAGGAAATTGGTTAAGCTGTATTATCAAAAGTTCACTGATGCCGCATCTTCAGGCGCATTCAAACCAACAGGGTACATTAAAGATGCCGATGAACTGAGATGCCTGGCGGCTTTTTTCTTTTGGGGTTCATGGGTCTGCGGAGTAGAACGGCCGGGAGAGAATTATAGTTATACACATAACTGGCCTTACGATCAAACAGCGGGGAATTCACCCAGTTCCGCAATCATCATCTGGAGCATTATAGGTTCACTGGGATTGGTTTTTGGGTTGGGGATTGTACTGTATTATCACGGCAAACTGGAGAAGTTAAGTGATGAAACTTATATTAAGAAAGCGGAGCCTTTCATGACAAAAGGTGATATCAATAAATTCCAGCCCGATGCGGTACAGCGATCCACCTATAAATTCTTTCATGTCGCCATTTTGCTCTTTGCGGTGCAGGTATTGGCTGGCATATTGACCGTACACGATTTTGTTGGATTCGTTCGATTCTTTGGTTTCGATATTTCAGAGCCCTTGCCAATTACTGTAACCAGGAGCTGGCATGTACAATTATCTATTTTATGGATTTCTGCCTGTTGGATCGGCGCTTCATTTTTTATGATGTCGCTCGTTTCTTCAAAACAGCCCAAAAGACAGGTCATTCTGATCAACACAATATATTGGCTCACCCTATTGCTGGTAGCCGGCTCATTGGCTGGTATTCTTTTAGGACCTAAAGGCATTATCGGGAAAAACTGGTATTGGCTCGGTCACCAGGGTTGGGAATACGTTGAAATCGGTAAGCTTTGGCAAATCATCCTCGGCGTTGTATTTATAATCTGGGCGGTGACGCTGTACCGCGGTATCAAGCCTGTTATGAAATTGAAACAACCCTGGGCGTTGCCGAATTGGTTGGTTTATGCTACTTTCAGCATAATACTTTTATTGATCTCAGGATTTATTGCCACACCGCGAACTAATTTCGTGATCGCGGACTTCTGGCGATGGATGGTGGTACATATGTGGGCGGAGGCATTTTTTGAGGTTTTCACTACAGTACTGATCGGCTATTTCATGGTTTTAATGGGCCTGGTGAGCAGGCAAGCCGCTATCAGGGTAATTTACCTTGCAACACTGTTATTTCTCGGTTCAGGGCTTCTCGGCATATCGCATAATTTCTACTGGAATGCAAAACCAGTGGGGACAATGGCATTAGGCGCCGTCTTTTCAACCTTGCAGGTAATTCCTTTGATATTGCTTACACTGGAAGCTTGGCGATTCAGTAAACTTCCGAAGATACTTGAAAGCAATAGCAAAATTAATGGTGATATAAACAGGCGGTTTGGGTTTTCGGAGGTTTTCCTTTTTCTTGTGGCCGTCAACTTTTGGAATTTCTTTGGCGCTGGTGTATTAGGATTCATAATTAACCTTCCCATTGCCAATTATTATGAGCATGGAACATACCTGACGGTAAATCATGGACACGCGGCTTTAATGGGCGTATACGGCAACCTGGCACTCGCGGCCGTTCTTTTCTGTTGCCAATTATTATTTAAACCTGATAGGTGGCATCCATCTCTTATTAAGGGCGCATTCTGGTCGATAAATGTGGGATTGCTTCTTATGGTTTTACTTGATTTATTTCCTGCTGGGATCTGGCAGTTCCAAACAGTTACTGAACACGGTTTATGGTACGCTCGTAGTAGCGCTTTCATCGAGAGTACTGCCTTTCAAACTCTCACCTGGCTGCGTATTGTGGGGGGATCGATATTTACCTTGGGCGGGGTAATACCGTTGGTGTGGTTCATCACGAGGGGAAGAAAGGGATTGAAAAAAGAATCGTACAAGACAATACAGCAAGTAATCCCAGGCAAAAAAATAGTTAAGATGGCCTAATGACATATAATATCTTAATTATTGAATCATGAAAAGTCCCTGAATGAAAATATGACCGGTTCTTTTATGCAGCGCTTTACTCAATATGACTAAAATCTGTTTTTAAAATAACCCTGGTCAGTTTTTTTAGAAATTCGCAGGTGTAAGTTTGCGACTCATGGCACATTTTAATCCTGATCCATTACTTGTAAGAAAGTATAACCAGGCATTGCCTCGGTATACCAGCTATCCTACTGTTCCTTTCTGGAACGATCAAATTGATAAAAAAAGCTGGGAGGTCGCTTTCCTGGAGCAGTTTGGTATTCAAAATCACAAAAAAGCGATTAGCATATATGTTCATCTGCCGTTTTGCGAATCACTATGCACATACTGTGGATGTAATAAAAGGATTACAACCAACCATAACGTTGAGGAAGAGTATCTGGCCGCTGTAGAAAAAGAATGGAGCTTATACAGGAACCTGATGCCTGAGATGCCTGTAATCCGGGAAATACATTTAGGCGGCGGAACGCCCACGTTTTTCTCGCCGGCAAATTTACACCGCCTTATTAGTACCATACTCGAAAAAAGCACCGTTGATTCAAGACACGAGTTTAGCATTGAAGGCCATCCTAATAATACAACAAAAGAACACTTACAGACGCTTTTTTCTTTAGGTTTCCGGCGAATCAGCTATGGCGTTCAGGACAATGATCCGTCTGTTCAACGTATCATTAACAGGATACAGCCTCTTGAAAACGTTCGGAAAGCGACTGAAGCTGCCAGGACTGTAGGATTTACTTCGGTAAATTATGATTTGATCTATGGGTTGCCACTGCAAACTCTTTCTTCCATCGGTAAAACCATTGGGGAAGTAGTTGAACTTAAACCTGACCGGATCGCATTTTATAGTTATGCTCATGTACCGTGGACAAGCAAGGGTCAGCGCTTATTTGACGAAACGCACCTGCCTGCGCCAGAAGAAAAAATAAATCTATACCTGAAGGGCAAAGTCCTTCTTATGAAACATGGTTACCATGACATCGGAATGGATCATTTTGCGCTTCCCCACGATGCATTGTATAAGGCCAAAATAAATAACAAGCTTCATCGGAACTTCATGGGCTATAGTACTCAAAACAGCGGATTACTATTGGGCCTGGGAGTATCTGCCATCAGCGACCTCGGCAGTTCATTTGCGCAAAACGAAAAAACGCTTCATGAATATTATAATTCCTGTAATGAAAAAAAGCTGGCTGTTAAACGGGGAATTTTTTTAAGTCAGGAAGACCTTGCATTCCGACAGTATATTCTGGATATTAGCTGCAGAGGTGGTACAGCATTCAACACACTTCATTTGCCTCTACTTCAGGAGTTATGCTTTCCAAAACTGAAGGAATTGGCAGCTGATGGATTAGTAGAATATGATGAAACTTATTTAAAGGTGACAGATTTAGGACATTACTTCATTCGTAATATATGCAGCGCGTTCGACCTTTACCTTCAAAGAAATCAACACGACAAAAATCAAATGTTCAGCAAGGCGATATGAGTAAAATTCATCTCAATAATGATTTTCCTCAGGTTCTTAAAATAAAAGTATTTAAATACTTTTATTTGCCGGAATAATTCTAATTTTGTCATAAACAAAAAACAACCGGCTATGAATACCGCAGTCTCAACTATTCTCGATGTAACTACTCTTGAACCAAAACTAAAGCACCAAACTATATTTCAACAGTTTGACCAGCTGGCTGAAGGAGAAAGTTTAACTATTTATAATGATCACGATCCTAAACCGCTTTATTACCAGCTACTGAACGAAAGAGGAAATATTTTTAGCTGGCAATATGTTGAAGAGGGACCAGAATGGTGGAAAGTCAGGATCGGCAAACAAAAAAGTAAAGAAAGTGAAGAAAGTATCGGACAGCTTGCAGCCGGGGATTTACGTAAGGCCCAGGTATTTAAGAAATATGGACTTGATTTTTGTTGTGGGGGAAAGAAAACTGTTAAAGAAGCTTGCGAGGAAAAAGGCCTGGATGTGACCAGCGTGGTACAGGAACTGCAGCATGTTGACCAACTTCCATTAGGCAGGCCATTGCCTTTCCAGGATTTGCCAATGAGTTTTCTGGTTGATTATATTGTAAATGTTCACCATAGCTACATAAGGCAAAATTTACCTAACATAGTGGCTTACGCAGATAAAGTGAGCAGATCGCACGGACAGAGTCATCCTGAACTTTTTGTAATTAATCGGTTAGTCAGCGAGATAAACACAGAATTATCCGAACATCTTGTGAAAGAAGAAACGGTTTTGTTCCCATATATAAAAAAGCTCGTAGAAATCAGTGCAAATGCCGGAACAACACGCCTTCGAACTCCGGAAACCAGCTCTTTAAAGACAATTCTTGATACGATGGAAGCGGAACATGAAACGGTAGGGAAAAATTTAACCAAAATCCGCGAGCTATCTCTTGGTTACACCTTGCCTGAAAATGCCTGTGCGAGCTACGGTTTATTTTATAAGATGCTCAATGAGTTTGAATCGGACCTTGAATTGCACATCCATCTTGAAAATAATGTGCTTTTTCCGAAGGCATCAGAGTTAGAAAATCGGCAATATCTATGAAAACCCCCATTCCCATTAAACGTCATCCCGCACTTGTCTCCTTTTCAAAGGACCACCATTTTGGCTTACTGCTGACCTGGAAGATCAGGCAGGGGTTCAAAAATGATATTAGCCCTGAAAGAATTGCTGATTACGTGCTGTTTTTTTTCAAGACAGATCTTGAAAAGCATTTTACTGAAGAGGAGGACTTGCTTTTTTCGCAGCTGCCTGCCGGCGATGCCTTGAGGCAGAAAGGCGAAGCAGATCATCATGCCCTCCGCCAACTCATCTCTTTAATAAGTGAACATAAAGGTGATGCTGCCCTGCTCAATCAATTCGCCGATAAATTGCAAACGCATATCCGATTCGAGGAACGCCAGCTATTCAATCATTTGCAGGAACGGCTTGGTCCAGACCAATTGGCATTAATAGCGAAACAGTTCTCCAATGATGGTAAAAGGAAAGATGAAAATTGGACTGATACTTTTTGGGAAAAAAATAATGCCATTCATTAATTATGATCATAAACGGAAATACCAAAATAGCTGCATTAATAAAGTATAAGCCTCAAGCTCTTGAAGCTATCGTCAGCATTTCGCCAAAATTTGTCAAACTCAGGAACCCGCTGCTACGGAAAATGATAGCAGCGAGGGCCAGCATAGCTGTAGCTGCGAAAATCGGAGGCTGCAAAATTGATGACTTTTTTAAGAAACTCCAACCACTAGGTTTTGAAATCGACAACACAGCACCAGCAACAATACAGAAAGATAGTAATAGGCCTTTCCCTGATTTTTTGAAGAATTTGCGCACAGAGAAAATAATAGAGCTGGATGTACGGCCTCTTATTGAAGCAGGTATTGATCCGCTGGACGAGATTATCCAACGATTGAATAAGCTTCAGACAGGGGGCGTACTTAAGATAGTCAACAGCTTTGAACCGGTTCCATTGATCTATTTATTGGAAAAGCGGGGCTTTGAATCATATACAGAGCTTATAACAGAAGATTTTGTTCAAACATACTTTTATAAACAAAATCAGGGGATCAAACCGACTATCGATGAAAATATTTTTTTGGAAGGATGGGACGGAAAACTAAATGAGTATAATGGAAGTATGGTGACCATTGATGTGCGGGAATTGGAGATGCCGTTGCCTATGTATGCAATACTGGAAGCATTGGAAACTTTACCCCACGATCAGGCATTGTACGTCTATCACAAACGCATCCCGGTTTTTCTTTTGCCAGAGCTCAAAGAAAGAAACCTGAATTTTCGAATCAACGAGGTCAGTCAAAAGGAAGTTCACATGTTAATATATAAGGATTGAAATGCATCGACAAACAACAAATACTGGTGGTGTTACCACGACCAGCCATCGCATCGTACTTCCTTTTTACCTGTATGCCGCATTAGCATTCCTTGTGTCGACGGTGCTGTTGTTATTATCGGCAAACGAGATCGCCAATCACTATTTCCAGCCTCATACTTTGGCGATTATTCATATAATGGCTCTCGGCTGGGGCACGATGATCATACTTGGCTCCGGACATCAATTGGCGCCGGTTTTAATAGAGGGAAAATTATTCAGCGATAAATTAGCCTATACTTCTTTTGTTTTATCAGCAGTGGGAATCCCTCTCCTGGCCTATGGTTTCTATGTTTTCGACATGGGGTGGCCCGCCAAATGGGGTGGTCGGCTGGTTATTTTGTCAATTCTTGCCTATGTTGTCAATCTAACCATTAGTATGGTAAAATGCAAGCGTAAAAATATTCACGCCATCTATCTTCTCACTGCCGTAATTTGGTTATTGGCTACCGCCCTGGTAGGGTTAATGCTGGTTTATAATTTTAAAATTTCGATTTTACCCGCTAATTCTGTTGACTATTTACCATTGCACGCACACATTGGAATTATCGGATGGTTTTTATTATTAATTGTGGGAGTAGCTTCACGATTGATCCCGATGTTTCTGATTTCCAAATATCATAATGTAAAAACGCTCTGGTGGATTTACGGGTTGATCAATAGTGGCCTTCTAACATTCATTTATATATTTATAAACACAAGCATCCGTTCACTCTTGTTTCTCCCATTAATTCTTGTAAGTGTTGCAATCATCCTTTTCATAAATTATTGCTATAGATCATACATTCAGCGTATACGAACAAAGGTGGATGAACAAATGAAGCTTACGCTGTTTTCTGTGGCAATATTACTTTCGCCTGTAGCATTCGCCACGGTCATAATCCTGTTATCAGCAATTTCATCCGAAGTAAATCTCCGATTGGTTATCACATATGGATTCGTTATTTTTTTTGGATGGCTTACGGCGATTATCATGGGAATAACTTTTAAGACTTTGCCTTTTATAATCTGGAACAAAGTTTATCATGATTTAGCAGGAAAAACTACTACACCAAACCCTAAAGATTTATTTAGCAGTCGGGTTTTCCGGTACATGGTGCTGAGTTACCTGCCTGGGTTTTTAATATTCTTTGCCGGTATTTTACTGCAGTATATTGTACTATTACAAACCGGAGCAGTATTGTTGATTTGTACTGCTGCCTTTTACAATTTTAATGTAATGAAGTTGCTGATACATAAATCTGACCGTTTATGAATCTAAAATCAAATAATAAGATAAAAAGCCAAATTGCCCTTTCTGCATTGCGAAATGTAATTGACCCCGAAATCGGGACTAATGTAGTTGACCTCGGATTGATTTATGAAATTGATTTTGATGAAAAGGAGAAGTCGATATACTGCACCATGACCTTAACCACGGAATATTGTCCAATGGGCGAAACTATTTTAGACGCTGCTACGCAAGCACTGAAATATGCGATGCCGGAATTCGAAGTTGAAATAAACCTGACTTTTGAGCCTCGCTGGGATTATACAATGATTTCAGAAGAAGCCGTCAAATTCTTAAATGCCGGATGAATGCTTAGTCTGACATGCAAAACAGCAATCAAATCAGTGCTTTTTCTCGCGTCAAAATTTAAATCAGGCGAAAAATCTGGCATTAAGGAGGTTGCGGAATTTATAGGCGCCAGTGAGCACACTGTAGGAAAATTGTTGCAAACGTTGGTGAAGCAGAATATCATTAACAGCGCAAAGGGGCCTTCGGGCGGGTTTTATATTTCAAAAGCACAATTGAGACAACCGATAATTCGTATAGTGGAGGCGATTGACGGGAAGCAGATATTTACAGAATGTGGCCTGGGCTTAAGCAAATGCTCGGCCACCCGCCCATGTCCTATTCACAATACGTATAAGGAAGCAAGGGATATCCTTACAAAGCTTTTCAGTGAACAAAGAGTTATTGATCTTTGCGAACCGGTTGATAACGGGCTTGCATATCTGATCGGTTGATGCGATGGAGAATATTAAGAGAAAAATTTCAATTTTAATTGATGCTTCTCCCCAATGAATTAAACTTCATACAGCGAAACCAATTATGGGCTTTTGTTGGAGACAGTGACTCCGGGCATAGTTCACTCGTTAACTCAATAAGCGGGAAAACGGTAGAGAATGTATCACTGAAGCATCAATTCAGAAACCTTTCTAACACCCGCGACTTCTACTACCAGCAACGCTTCAATTCAAGCGACTCCGAAGACGCTCTCACAGTTCAGCAACACCTTGAAAGCATTTCTAAGAATGAAGGATTCTGGAACATAAACAGCGTGGTCAGCACATTTCACCTTGAAAAATTATTGCCTGAACAGGTAATCAAACTTTCCAACGGTGAAACTAAAAGGCTATTAATCGCATCGGCGCTAATAAAAAATCCGGAAATCATCACTCTTGATCATCCGTTAACAGGCCTGGATACAAACACAAGGAAAGAGTTCAACAACATGCTGCAACATATTTCCGCCTCAGGAATTTTAGTTATTATGGCTACAAATCCTGTTGAAATTCCGGAAGCCATAACTCACGTAGCAGTCATGCAAAATGAAAAGGTCATATTTAAAGATGAAAAAAGAAATTATGATCCTTCTCATTTTAATTTTGATCACAACCTGCAAATTGATAGGCTGGCACTGAACGATCTGCTTTGCTTTTCCGAAACCAGGAATTACTCCACTATAATAAAAATGAGCAATGTTAACGTGGAGTACGACGGCAGAAAAATTCTTCATAACATAAACTGGCATGTAAAGCAGGGAGAGAGGTGGGCTCTCACAGGGCCTAACGGTGCAGGTAAGTCAACTCTGCTAAGCCTCGTGAATGCCGATAATCCGCAGGCGTATGCAAACGATATCATTCTGTTCGACCGGAAAAGAGGATCTGGCGAAAGTATCTGGGATATAAAAAAACAAACCGGTTTCGTGTCGCCCGAACTGTACCAGTATTTTCCTACAGATTCCTCCTGCCTGCATGTGATCGAATCAGGATTTTATGATACAATAGGCTTATTCAGACCGACGGATGCCGGGAAAGAAGAAATATGCAAACGCTGGATGAAGATGATGAATATTGAAAAATTTGCGCATCGCTTATTCAGCATGGTTCCTTCAGGTGCACAGCGACTATGTCTGCTCGCGCGTGCAATAGTCAAAAATCCTACCCTACTGATTCTCGATGAACCTACACAGGGCCTGGATGTTTCGCAACAGCGATTTTTTACGCAGCTTGTTGATGAGATCTGCTCGCAAAGTAATGTTACTGTAGTATACGTTAGCCATTACGAGCATCACATTCCAAAAGCGGTGAATAAGAGAATACAATTAAATAACGGAATGGTCATTTAGTTGCGGGCCAGTCATTGTCAGACAGATCAACATCCATAATCGTTTTGTCGGGATCAACTGTTACCTGTTTAATTTTCGATGTAGAGCTAACAGCCATTTTCCATGTATCACTGCGATACCACACTTCTACCGGAAGATTGATCCTGTTTGTTTTGCCGTTTTCTTCTTTTACCTCAATAACCAAAGGCACAGGAAGCTTTTCATAACACTTTAAAGTTATAATGGAACCAGAAGCCGGATCATTGTTTACATATGTAACATCCGTTACGCCAAAATCAATTTTCCATTGGTTGAGGAACCATCCACGCCAGAAATAGTCCAGCGTTTCACCTGAATGATTTTCGATGATGTGAAAGAAATCGTAAGGCGTCGGGTGCTTGAAGGCCCATTGGTGCGTATAGTATCTAAAGGCGCTGTCGAACCGTTCCGCTCCAAGAATATTTTCACGGAGTAATTGCAATCCGAATGCAGGTTTGCGGTATAAGACCGTACCAAAATTATACGGCTGCACCACATCGGCGATTGTAGAAATGCTCTCCGACCTGTCGTTGAAAAAAACTTTGGACAAGTTCTCCGCAGAGAGCTCGCGGCTATCGGCATATTCGCCATTATTAAAGGCTTTGGCTGCAAGTGTATTGATAAAAGTGTTGAAGCCTTCGTCCATCCAGCCATATTTTCTTTCGTTGCTGCCAACGATCATCGGGAACCACATATGGCCAAATTCATGAGCCGTAACACCCCAAAGACCTTGCCTTACAGCAGTTGCACCACAGAAAACAATGCCCGGGTATTCCATGCCCGACACGATCCCGGCAACATTGGTGGCTACCGGGTAGGGATAGGTGTAAAGATATTTTGAGTAGAACTCTATCGACGCTTTTGTGTATTCAGTAGAACGGTTCCACGCTGTATCGGCTGCTACTTCGGCAGGATAAGCCGACATGGCCAAAGCTTTTTTTCCCCCGTCGAGATTAATTCTTGCTGCATCCCAAACAAAAGCAGGCGACGTGGCAAACGCAGCATCCCTTGTGTTCAGGCATTTGAATTTCCACGTCAAACGCTTACTTGCAGAGGGCCTGCTGGAAGGGTCTGCAACTTCATCAGCTGAACGAAGCAATACTGTTTTATCGCTCTTTCGTGCGGCGGCCAGCCTTTCGATCTGTTTGGCAGTGAGTACTTCCTGCGGATTAATAAGTTCCCCCGAGCCAACTACTATGTGGCTGGCGGGTACGTTTATGCTATAGCTGATGTCGCCATATTCAAGATAAAACTCACCCTGGCCAAGATAAGCCTGTGTGTTCCATCCAAGCACATTATCGTATACACACATCCTCGGAAACCATTGTGCTATTTCGTAGATCACACCGTTCTTTGTCTGAAGACGGCCCGTTCTGTCCGAACCATCTTCAGGTATCGGATATGAATATGATACAGTAACAGACATTTTTCCGCCTTTACTTTTGAGGCTCGACGGAAGATCCACTCTCATCCTCGTGTCGTTGATCATTGGCGTTACCTTATAGCTCTTTCCATCTTTTGTAACGGTAACAGAACTTATCTTATAACCGCCGTTAGAATTCTCGCGCGTCATCCATCTTCCACCTCCTATCGGTGCTGCCGCAATTCCTTTGGATGACTGGTCGTACAGGTTCTGGTCAAGTTGTATCCAAAGAAAAGTGAGAGTATTAGGACTGTTGTTCGTGTAATTTATCTCCACTTTACCACTGATGGTATTTGCGGCATCATCCAGCGTAGCGATTATATTATAATCGGCCCTGTTCTGCCAGTAACCCGGCCCGGGCCTGCCATCGGCCAGCCTTATGTCGTTACCAGTGTTAGGATAAAATTGAGGGGCAAAAGCGTCATGCGGATCATACCTGGATGTTTTCTGGGAAAAAGAAGATTGTGTTACAATTGTAATAATAATAAGTAAGGAGACACGCGCCAATATCATATTGAGAACTCTTTAGTTTAAGTGCGCAAAAATACCGATATATGCAATAAGCTTTTCGCTATTGAAATTGATAACTTTACCGCTCATATAATTTTTGCTTACTATGCCTCAAAATGAAGACACTCTGCAACAGGTTCTTAATGGATTGATGACGCGTTACCAGGAGCGCGTTCCCGACGTCTCAGCAATATTCCAGGCCATGATAAAGGAGCGGATCATTAACGATCCTTCAGAGATTGAAAACGATCACATCGCCTTCCGGACGGTGGGTGTGAAATTTCTGGGCATTCGATCTCTTGAAAAAATATTTCTTCATTACGGTTATAAACGAATGGATCATTACTATTTTCCGGAGAAGAAACTCGATGCTTACTGGTATTCGCCTGCTGATCCACGGAATCCAAGAATTTTTATCAGCGAATTACGCGTCCATGATCTCTCACCCCATACAAGAGCGATCATAAAAAGTTATACGGATGAAGTAAGATCAGACCCCGCCGATAAGCTTGACCTTGACAATGCATTTGCAGTTGATGAGTTTCTGCATAGCGGTTTATGGAGATTACCCTCATGGGACGACTACAGTTCGCTGGCCGATGAAAGTGAGTATGCCGCCTGGACAATCTATAACAGGTATTACCTGAATCATTTTACCATTAGTGTGCATAACCTTAAAGACGGCTATAACACCATTCAAGATTTTAACAATTTTCTAGAGAAATACGGCTTCATACTGAATGACTCGTCCGGCAAAATAAAAAGAAGTCCGGATGGTGGCTTATTGCAAAGCTCCACCATTGCACACATGATAGATGCTCCGTTCGCCAACGGTGAACAGCACTGTATACCCGGTTCTTATGTTGAATTTGCAGAACGGCGGGTATTGCCGGAATTTGCACATCTTCAACGAAATGAAATAAAAAGGGAACACCGCCGCGAAGGGTTCGAAGCCTCGAATGCAGACAAGATTTTCGAAAGCACATATTTTTCTCAAACCAGCCGCGTTCAGTAAGATTAATGTGTAAATCATTGCACAGAGCGTGAAAATCGCAGCTCTAAAATTTTTGTGCCACAATAATTTATAAAAAATTTTTTTGCATGAAAAAATTTTGGCACAATTCTTATTGATATCCCTGTAGATCTTATGAATTCCGTGATGATTGCCTGTTATGCACTTACAGTAACTAACATTTTCTGTAGTGAATGACACCTGTCCGGTAACGGATGGAATTTTTAAATTTAAAAACGAATAATTTATGAAAAAAGTTCTTTTAGCAACAGGTTTAGCACTTGGAGTGTTAACATTTACAATGGCTGGTTCTAATCACGCAACAGCGCCGGTTAGTCATCTGACTAAGGACACTGTTCCGGAAGATACTACTCAACCAACACCGACACCTGATACTACAAAGAATCAGTAATCGTTAACGACTAATCTAAGCTATACATTTAAGCCGGTTTCATTAACCGGCTTTTTTGTG